>NZ_JBHWMB010000009.1:89287-138836 GCF_042730015.1 Streptomyces sp. NPDC059957
GGGGGGGGGGGGGTTTTGGCAACGCGAAAGAACGAAACAACAAAAAAAAAAAAAAAAAAAAAGGAAAAAAGAACAAACAGGAACCCCCCCCTCCCCCAAGCCTCCTCCCCCCTCTTCTCATGTCCACCGCCCATGTCCGCCGCTCATGTCCACCGCTCATGTCCGCGGCCGGAGGGTCAGCGCCGGCGCCGCCACGGCCCCGTGATGGCCAGCATGACGCCCGGGTCCTGGATGTTGGCGAACAGCGTCCGCCCGTCCGGCGAGAAGCAGATGCCGGTGAACTCCGAGTACTCCGGCTCCTCGGCCGTCCCGATGTTCATCTCGTTGCGGGCCAGCGGGTACGTGCGCCCCGACTCGGTCGCGCCGAAGAGGTGCTGCAGCCCCGAGCCGTCCTCGGCGATGATCAGGCCGCCGTACGGGGAGACCGTGATGTTGTCCGGGCCGTCGTACCCGCCTTCCACCGACGGGTCGGCGTTCACCCCGAGCAGGACCTGCAGCCGCACCGTGCGCCGCTTGGGGTCGTAGAACCACACCTGGCCGTCGTGGGCCGCGCCCGGGCTCTCCTCACGGGCGTAGGAGGAGACGAAGTACGCGCCGCCGTCGGCCCACCACATGCCCTCCAGCTTGCGCGCGCGGGTCACGGCCGCCTCGCCGAACTGCTTGCGCACGGCCACGGTGCGCGCATCGCGGTCCCGGACCGGCACCCAGTCCACCCCGTAGGTGGTCCCGATCTTCGTCGCGCGCGAGAGGTCGTCGACGAACAGCCCGGCGCTGTCGAAGCACTTGGCGGCCGCCAGCACACCGGCGTCGTCGGCGAGGGTACGGAGCTTGCCGCGCCCGTGGCGGAAGCCGCTCGGCGGGGTCCAGCGGAAGAGCAGCCCGTTGGGGTTGGAGGCGTCCTCGGTGAGGTAGGCGTGGCCCTGGCGCGGGTCGATGACCACGGCCTCGTGGTCGTAGCGCCCGAACGCCTTGACCGGCTTCGGGCCGAGGTTGGCGCGGCGGTCGTGCGGGTCGACCTCGAAGACGTAGCCGTGGTCCTTGGTCATCCCGTTCTTGCCGGCGAGGTCCGAGTTCTCCTCGCAGGTCAGCCAGGTGTCCCAGGGGGTGGAGCCGCCCGCGCAGTTGGTCGACGTACCGGAGATGCCCACCCACTCGGCGACCTCGCCGCCGCGCCGGACCTCGACGACCGTGCAGCCACCGGCCGCGGCCGGGTCGTAGACGAGGCCCTCGGCGAGCGGGACGGGGTGCGTCCAGTTCGTGCGCGGGCCCTTCAGCTCGTGGTTGTTGACGAGGAGGGTGACTCCCCGGTGGCCTTCGAAGGCGGCCGTGCCGTCGTGGTTGGACGGGGTGCTTTCACCCGAGTCGAGCACGGTGACACCGCTGTGCGTGATCACGCGGTACGCGAATCCGGCGGGGAGGGCCAGAATGCCGGCCGGGTCGGAGACGAGCGGTCCGTAGCCGGGACCGTGCCCGTGGCCGTGGTCGCCATGACCCTGCTCGCGGTCGGCGTCCAGTGTGCCGTCGTCCGCGGCGAGGGCCCCGGGAGCGGTGGCGAGTGCACCGACCGTCCCGGTGAGCGCGACTCCCGCACCCGCGAGTGCGGTGCGGGTGGTGAAATCTCTGCGGCTGAGCGGCATCGGGTCTCCAGGGGTGGGGAGGTGGTGCGCCTGTCGTGCGGTCGTCGGCGCACACGCTCCCGCCCGCACGTGAACGCCGACTGAACTACCCGGAAAAACGAACCGACCCCTTGACCGGTGTCCGCGTTGGCCGAGTCCCTTTCGGGAACGGCCGGTTACCAACGCCTCATACGCCCCGGGAACGCGCCTTGAACGCGGCCTTCCGGGCCTCCTTGGCGGCCTTCTTGTCGGGGTGCAGCCGCCCCATCGCCTCCAGCACGTGGGCCGTCGCCGGGTGCTCCACCCGCCAGACCTGCTCGAAGAACCCGGCGTGATGGGCGGTCAGCGATTCGATCAGGAGCGGCAGCTCCGCCTCGGCGCCCTCCCCGCCCTCGGCTCCCCCGCCGCTCCCGCCGCCCGTGGCGAGCTGGGCCGCGATCGTGTCGACCGTCAGCCAGAACACCATCTCCTCGTCCGGCGCCGGTACGTCGGCCACCCCGCGCTCGGCCAGCCAGACCCGGGCGAGTCCGCCGAGCTCCGCGTCGTCCAGTACCGCGCGGACGGCCGGCTCGGCCTCCGCTCCGGCCGGCGCGAGGGCCTGCTGGCAGCGCAGCCGGCGCAGCGGGCCGCCCGCGTCGGCGCCGCGCGCCGCGGCGAGCAGTTCCGCGGCGGCCTCGGGTACGGGGCGGCCGGCCAGCCATTCCTCGATCTCGGCCTGGGCGGCGGCCTCGGAGTAGTGGGAGACCACGTCGAGCAGTACGTCCGCGCCCTTGTCGGCCAGTTCGCCGACGGCCGGGGCCTCGACGCCCGCCTCCAGCATGCGCGCGCGGATCCCGTAGAGCCCGAGCGGGGTCAGCCGGACCAGCCCGTACCGGGAGACGTCCTCCTCGTCGGGAGCGGAGCCGGTGCCCGCACTCGCACTCGCACTCGCACTCGCGAGGAACTCCTCGTCCTCGGCCTCCGCCATCAGCTCCTCGTCGACGGGGCGGAACTCGACCAGCCCGATCGGCTCCAGCTGCCGGAACTGGTCGTCCAGGCGCATCATCGCGTCCGAGACCTGTTCCAGTACGGCGTCGGTGGGGTCGCCCATGTCGTCCGGCACCACCATCGAGGCGGCGAGCACCGGCAGCGGCACCGGGCCCTCGGCCGTGCCGCCTTCGGCGACGGTGAGCAGGTAGAGGTTGGCGAGGACCCCGTCGAGGAAGTCGGCCTCGCGGCGCGGGTTCCAGTCGAGCTGGTCGAAGTCGATCTCGCCACCCGCGTCGAGGGCGTCCACCAGGTCGTCCAGGGCGGGCACCGCCGCGTCCGCGAGCACGGTGTCCAGGGCGGCCAGCCACAGGTCGAGCACGTCGCCGGGGGTTCCGCCGGTCACCAGCGCCAGGTCCTCACCGGGCTCAGCGGTGCCGAACTCCCCCTCCTCCCCGTCCGCTTCCCCGTCCGCGGAGCCGCCCTCCTCCGGTTCGGTGACGTCGACGAGGCCGGTGTCGACGGCCACCCGCCAGGCCTGGCTCGCATGGGCGGCGGAGTCCTCGTCGGCGGGGTCGAGGCCCAGCAGGGCCACGGCTTCGGGCAGTTGCCCGGGGACGAGCTCGCCACCGGTGTCCACGCGGGTGTCCGGTCCGGCCCAGCGGGCGAGGCGCACGGCGCGGGCGAACAGCGGGGCGGCCAGGGCGTCGCGGGCCAGCTCCGCGTCGGGGAGCAGCCGTACCGGCGGCAGCGTGGGGTGCGAGTCTGCGGGCATGGGACGGTTCTCCTCGCGGGCACGGGGTGTTCGGGCACGGGATGTTCAGGTACGAGATGTTCAGGTACGGGGTGTTCAGGTACGGGATGTTCGGGCGCGCGCGGTTCGCGCGGGCCGGATACGCGTGGTGCGGTGGTCTACGGCGCCCCAGAGTAGACGCATTTCGGGCGGTCCCGGCGGCCCCTCCCCTTTGGTTCATCCCACAGTCAACCTCTGTCTTCCCTGTAGGGCTTGACAACTTTGCCGGGCACGAAGGAAATTGACGCGCGTAGATATCTGCTTCCTCCTCCACACACCGGAGTTCCCGCCCATGCGCTCCTCGCATCCCCGTTCCGCCGCCGTCGCGGCCCTCGTCGCCACCGCGCTGGCCACCGGCCTGCTCGCGGGCACCGCCGACGCGGCCGAAGGCGCCGCGTCCGCCGATCCGATACGCATCCACGACATCCAGGGCACCACCCGGATATCCCCGCTGGTCGGCAAGCAGGTCGCCGGTGTCGCGGGCGTCGTCACGGGCGTTCGCACGTACGGTTCGCGCGGCTTCTGGATCCAGGACCCGGACACGGACGACGACGACGCCACCAGCGAGGGCGTGTTCGTCTTCACCAGCTCGGTCCCGACCGTCGCCGTCGGCGACGCCGTCACCGTCTCCGGCCTCGTCGGCGAGTACATCCCCGGCGGCGTCTCCTCCGGCAACCAGTCGGTCACCCAGATCTCCAAGCCCGTCGTGACCGTGGTCTCCTCCGGCAACGCCGTCCCCGAGGCCACCGCCGTCAACGAGTACTCGGTCCCCTGCGCGTACGCCCCGGAGGGCGACCCGGCCGCCGCCGGCAGCGTCAACGGCCTGACCCTGGAGCCCTCGCGCTACGCCCTGGACTACTACGAGTCCCTTGAGGGCATGAACATCGCGATCGGCACTTCGCGCGTGGTCGGCGCCACCGACCCGTACGCGGAGCTGTGGGTGACCGTGAAGGGCTGGGAGAACAACACCAAGCGCGGCGGCACGCTCTACGGCTCGTACGAGTCCCAGAACACCGGCCGCCTCCAGATCCAGCAGCTCGCGCCCCTCGCGCAGCAGCCGTTCCCGGTGGCCAACGTCGGCGACAAGCTGACCGGCCGCACCGAAGGCCCGCTGGACTTCAACCAGTTCGGCGGCTACACCCTGGTGGCCCGCACCCTCGGCACGGTCACGGCGGGCACCCTCGCCCCGGAGAAGACCAAGCCGCAGGCCGAGAAGGAACTCGCGGTCGCCACGTACAACGTCGAGAACCTCGACCCGTCCGACCCGCAGGAGAAGTTCGACAACCTGGCGAAGGCCGTCGTCGAGAACCTCGCCTCCCCCGACATCCTCGCCCTGGAGGAGATCCAGGACGACAACGGCGCCAAGAACGACGGCACGGTCTCGGCCGAGGCCACCCTGACGAAGTTCACCGCGGCCATCGCGGCGGCCGGCGGCCCGGCCTACCAGTGGCAGACCGTCGACCCGGAGGACAAGAAGGACGGCGGCGAGCCCGGCGGCAACATCCGCCAGGTGTTCCTCTTCAACCCGGCGCGGGTCTCCTTCACCGAGCGCGCCCCGGGCGACGCCGTGACGGCGACCGTCGTGGTCAAGGAGAACGGCAAGGCCGCCCTGACCCACTCCCCGGGCCGGATCGACCCGGCGAACCCGGCGTGGGTCGACAGCCGCAAGCCGCTGGCCGGCGAGTTCGTCTTCCGCGGCAAGACCGTCTTCGTGATCGCCAACCACTTCGGCTCGAAGGGCGGCGACCAGGGCCTGACCTCCTCGACCCAGCCTCCGGTGCGCTCCTCCGAGGCCAAGCGGCTGCTGCAGGCGCAGGCCGTGAACGGCTTCGTGAAGGACATCCTGGCGGTCGAGAAGAAGGCCGCCGTCCTCGTGGTCGGCGACATCAACGACTTCGAGTTCTCGGACACGACGAAGGCGCTGGAGGACGGCGGGGCGCTGTACGCGGCGATCAAGTCGCTGCCGAGGCCGGAGCGCTACTCGTACGTCTACCAGGGCAACTCGCAGGTCCTCGACCAGATCCTGACGAGCCCGGGCATCAAGCAGTTCACCTACGACAGCGTGCACATCAACGCGGAGTTCGCGGACCAGAACAGCGACCACGACCCGCAGGTCGTGCGCTTCCGCCCGTAGCGGCGGCGCCGAAGGGGCCGGGCCGCACCGCCGCCCGGCCCCTTTGGCATGATCCCGGCATGATCTTCCGCACCGCAAGGCGTCAGGACCTGCCCGCCGTACTCGCCCTGCTGGCTCAGGACGACGACCCGGCCGCGGCCGGGGTCCAGGCCGGGGCTCCCGCTCCCGAACCGGTCTCCGAGCCGGTCTCCGAGGCCCACGAGCTGGCCTTCGCCGCGATCGAGGCGGACCCGCGCAACGAAATGCTGGTCCTGGAGGAGGACGGGCTCCTCCTCGGCTGCCTGCAGCTGACGTACGTTCCCGGACTCGGCCAGGGCGGGCGGGAGCGGGCCCTCGTGGAGGCCGTACGGATCCGCGCGGACCGGCGGGGCGGGGGGCTCGGGGCCCGCCTGATGGAGCTGGCCGCGGACCGGGCCCGCGAGCGCGGCTGCGGCCTGATGCAGCTCACCAGCAACAAGCGGCGCACCGCCGCGCACCGCTTCTACGAGCGGTTGGGCTACGCCCGGAGCCACGAGGGCTTCAAGCTGCCGCTGGCCTGACCGGGACCGGCGGTGGGACGGGCCGGCGGAGCCAAGGAAGGGACCTTTGGCCCTGGCGTGACGCTCAGCACATCCCTACCCATTCGGGCGGTTCTGGTGTTGAGTGTCCCCACGCCCGATCTTGTACCGCACTCCAGCACTCCTTTGGAGGACCGCGTGTTCCCCTCCATCTCCCTCGCTCAGGAAATCGGCATCGCCGTCCTGCTCGTGGCCGCCGCCGTCTGGCTGATCGGCCTCGGCCACATGCTGTGGGACAGCCGTTTCCACCACCCGGAGCCAGGCGCCTTCGAAGGCCTCTCGATCATCCCGGCCCAGCGCGGCGTCTCCGTCCACCCGATGGAGTCGGTGGAACTGACCGAGGCGGAGCAGCAGGCCTTCGCCGGCCTGGTCCGCACCATCCCCCTGCGCTGACGCCGCCGCGCGGAGCCGCGTAGGCGAGCCCCTCCCCCGCTCGGGGCGGGAGGGCGCTCACCACGCACGGTGCCCTCCCACCCCGTCGGGGTGGGAGGGCACTGGTACGACGGGACCGGGATCGGTCAGTTGTGGCTGTGGAGGACCTCGTTCAGGCCGCCCCAGGCCGCCTTGTACGGGCGGGCCTCGACGGCGCCGGAGACCGAGTTGCGGCGGAAGAGGATGTTGTTGGCGCCCGAGAGCTCCAGCGCCTTGACGATCTGGCCGTCCGGCAGGGTGACGCGAGTGCCCGCGGTCACGTACAGGCCCGCCTCGACGACGCACTCGTCGCCCAGCGCGATGCCGACGCCCGCCTCGGCACCGATCAGGGTGCGCTCGCCGATCGAGATGATCTGCTTGCCGCCGCCCGACAGGGTGCCCATGGTGGACGCGCCGCCGCCGATGTCGGAGCCGTCACCGACCACGACGCCCGCGGAGATCCGGCCCTCGACCATGGAGGTGCCCAGGGTGCCGGCGTTGAAGTTGACGAAGCCCTCGTGCATGACGGTGGTGCCCTCGGCGAGGTGCGCACCGAGGCGGACCCGGTCCGCGTCGGCGATGCGCACGCCCTTGGGGGCGACGTAGTCCGTCATCCGCGGGAACTTGTCGATCGAGGTGACCTGGAGGTGCAGGCCCTCGGCGCGGGCGTTCAGGCGGACCGTCTCGACCTGGTCGATCGCGACCGGGCCCAGCGAGGTCCAGGCGACGTTGGCCAGCAGGCCGAAGACGCCGTCCAGGTTCTGGCCGTGCGGCTTGACCAGGCGGTGGCTGAGCAGGTGCAGGCGCAGGTACGCGTCGTGCGCGTCCAGCGGCTTGTCCTCCAGGGAGGCGATCACGGTGCGGACGGCTACGACCTCGACGCCGCGGACCGCGTCCTGGCGGATCGCCTTGGGCGCGGTGGCGCCCAGCAGCTCCACGGCCTGTTCGGCGGTGAGGCGCTCGGTGCCGGCCGGGCCGGGCTCGGCGACCAGCTGGGGGGCGGGGAACCAGGTGTCGAGGACGGTGCCGTCGGCGGCGATGGTGGCAAGTCCGGCGGCGACGGCGCCGGTGGTACGCGTAGCAGTCATGCCCGAAACCTAACCGGCGACGGCCCGCGGTCGCGAACCGGTCTCATGTGCCGGGCGCTCGCGTCGCCGCGTCCCGCGCGAGCCCATGACCAGGACGGTCCCGCCCGCGGCTGCGCCGAGTACCGCGCACAGCGGCCACAGCAGGCCCGGCGCGGCGTCGTACAGGGCTCCGCCGAGGGGCGCGGCGAGGACGACACCGCTGACGGAAACGCCCGCGTAGAGGCTCTGGAACCGGCCGATGGCGTGCTCGGGCGGCTCGTCCGCGACGTACGCCGTGGCGGTGGTCTTGTAGAGGATCTCGCCGAGGGTGAGCAGCAGCATCATCGCGACCGCGGTCAGGACGCCCACTCCGAGCGCCGGCATCGCGTAGCCGCCGCCCACCAGCACGAGCCCGGTGCTGATGATGTGCAGCGGGGAGCGCCGGCGCAGGGCGAGGGCGGCGGGCCGCGCGCGCAGCTCGCGCCACAGGCCCCCGCGGCCCTGACCCCCGTCCGGGGCCGCGGGAGGCCTGGTGGCTGCCCGGGCCGGGACGACCCGGGCGGTCCAGAGGGCGAAGAAGAGCGTGCCGAGGCCGTCCGCGACGAAGAGCCAGTCGTAGGAGAGCCCGGTCGCGATGAGGGCCCCGATGGGTGAGCCCACCGCGAAGCCGGCGTTGGACATGAAGCGGGTGAGCACGAAGGCCTGGCGCCGGGAGCCTTCCGGCACGGTGCCGGCGACCAGCGCGGAGTTGGCGGCGCGGACCACCCCGGAGGCGTACTGCGCGAGCGGCAGGACGAGGACCAGCAGGCCGGTGGAGACCACCGGCAGGGCGACGAGGGCGACTCCGCCGAGCGCGGAGGCGGTGAGCAGCACCCGGCGGTGGCCGAAGCGGTCGCCGTACCAGCCGCCGGTGAAGCTCCCGGCGACCAGCCCGACGCCGCCGATGCCGACGATCAGGCCCGCCTGGGCGGCGCCCAGGCCGCGCGGGCCGGTCAGGTAGAGGAAGACGAAGACGAAGGTGAAGCTGACGACGGCGTTGACGAGGATCCCCGCAGCCAGCAGCCACACAACCCTCGGTACGTCCTTGAATCCCTGCAGCGAGGCGAGCGTGGCCCGCCGCCCTCGCGGCGGTCCGCGGCGCATAGCCCGCCGGGGGTCGGGGGCCGGGCGTCGGGGCCGCGCCCCGGGCCCGGCCGCCGTCAGGCCCGGCCGCCGTCAGGCCCGCCGCCCTCAAGCCCGGCCACCACCAGACCCTGCCGGGTCAGACCCGCAGCACCCGCCGCAGGATCTCGCGGGCGTACGCCTCGTCGTACTCCGCCCCCGCCAGCAGGACCTGCAGGCTGATCCCGTCCATCACCGCCACCAGCGCCCGCGCCGTCGCCGGGTCCACCCGGCCGGACAGGGCGACGGAGACGGCCTCGCACCATTCGGCCGCCACGGGGCGCAGCACCGGGCGGCGCAGGGCGGCCAGGTAGAGCTCGTACTCCAGCTCCGCCCGCGCCCGGTCCGCCCCCAGGAACTCGCCCAGCAGGACGGCCAGGGCGCCCGCCAGGTCCGCGCCCGGATCGGCCAGCGCCGGTGAGTCCGCCACCGCCCGGGCGAAGCCCTCGTTGGCCTGCCTCAGCGCCGCGACCAGCAGGTCGTCCAGGCTCTTGAAGTGGTACGTCGTGGAGCCGAGCGGTACGTCGGCCTCCGCGGCCACGCTGCGGTGGCTGAGCCCCGCGATGCCCCGGGCGCCCACCACCCGGATCGCCGCGTCGATGATCCGGCCCCGCCGGTCCGGGTCGTAGCGGCGCACCGAGCCGGCCATCAGCGGACGGCTCCCGTCACACGGGCGGCGGGCGGCTGACAAGGCATGCGTACGACAGTACACAGGGAGCGCGCAGGGCCGGCGCCACCACCGGCGTCAGTGCGTCGTCCCCCCGAGGTTCAGCAGCACGACCCCGGCGATCACCAGCGCGATACCGCCGATCTTCGCGGCCGTCGCCGCCTCCCCCATGAAGATCATGCCGATCGCGGCGATCGCCGCCGTGCCCACGCCCGCCCAGATCGCGTACGCCGTCCCGACCGACATCGACTTCAGCGTCTGCGCGAGCAGCGTGAAGGCGATGACGTAGCCCACCAGCGTGATCAGCGAGGGCCACAGCTTCGTGAAGCCCTCGCTGAACTTCATGGCGGTGGTTCCGGCGACCTCTGCGACGATCGCGGCGGCGAGCAGTATGTAGGGCATGCGTACGACTGTACACATCGTTATGGACGCTCGTACATATCAGCGTGTCCCCGGGACTTCCCCGGCTCCGGCCGCTACGGTGTCCGCGCCGCGGCACCGAGGCGCGCGCACCGGGGGACGGGAGATCCGCATGGCCCAGCACGGGACGTGGCGCGGGACTCGGCACGGAACGCAGCACGACAGCCGGCAGCCGGCAGGGCCGTGGACCCCCTGGAGCGGCGGCTGGCTGCCCCCGCAGCCTCCCCGGCCCGGGGTGGTATCCCTGCGGCCGCTCACCCCCGGCGAGATACTCGGCGGCGCCTTCGCCGCCCTCGCCCGGTACGGGGTCCGCCTCGCCACCGCCATGCTCCTCGGCCAGCTCTGCGCCCTGCTGCTGGTCGCCGCGGCCGCCGCGGCGGCCCTCGCGCTGGACGCCCGGCCCGTCGCCGCCCTCGTACCCGCGGCGGCCCTGGCCACCCTGCTGACCTGCGCCCTGGCCTCCGCCCTGACGGGGGCCGTGCTCCGCCCGGCGGTACTCGGCCGCCCCGCCACGGCCCGTACGCTGCTGCGCGCCGCCCGCCCCCGCTTCGCGGCGGTCCTCGGCACCCAGCTCCTGGTTCTCGGCGCCGTGGCCGGACCGGGCGCCGCCGTCCTGGCCGCCGGGCTGCCCCCGCTCCTGGCGGCGGCCACCCTGCCGGCGGCGCTCGTGCCCGGGGTCCTGTTCGCGCTCGCGCCCACGGTCGCCGTCCACGAGACTCTGGGCCCGCTCGCCGCCCTGCGCCGCTCGGCCCGCCTGGTGCGCGGGGCCTGGTGGCGCACGCTCGGCCTCACCGCCCTCGCCGCCGCGATCGCGCTCGCAGCGGCGTACGCCGTCCAGCTGCCCTTCGCGTTCGCCGGGGCGCTCAGCCTGATCCCGGCGGTGGACGGCGGCTTGGTGCACGCGATCCTCACCGCACTCGGCGGGATGGTCGCGCAGACGCTGCTGCTCTGCTTCCCACAGCTCACCGCCGGCCTGCTCTACGCAGACCGGCGGTTGCGCCGCGAGGACCTGGCGGCAGAGCTCACCAGGCAGTCGGCGCAATCAGGGGAGCTCAGTTCAGCGTGAACCAGGCCGCGCGGGACTTCTTCCACTCCGGGTGGGTGAGGTCCTTGGCCTCGGTGCCGTCCCCGTACAGATCGGCGGAGCCGCTGTCGGTGATCAGCTGCACCCGCGCGCCCGCGACCGACAGGTCGGGAACCGCCACGATGGCCTCCCAGCCGCCGGGGTCGGTGGTCGGCAGGTCGGCACGCTTGACCGGGGCGTGGCCCGCGATCCCGTCCCACTGGTAGAGGGCGTAGGGGTCGGAGTTGTCGTCCGCGGCCCAGGAGCCGGCGAGGATCAGGTACTGGTCGGCGGCGTTCTTGCGGATGTCACGGATCGCGAGCCCGCCGAGGTCGAGCTCGATGCCGGC
Source organism: Streptomyces sp. NPDC059957 (assembly GCF_042730015.1). Classification (NCBI taxonomy): domain Bacteria; kingdom Bacillati; phylum Actinomycetota; class Actinomycetes; order Kitasatosporales; family Streptomycetaceae; genus Streptomyces; species Streptomyces sp. NPDC059957. The sequence goes on from NZ_JBHWMB010000009.1 coordinate 100,492, forward strand.
GCCGAAGGTGGCCTTGGTCCCGCTGGAGATCACCTTGTCGAAGTTGGTCACCGGCATGACCAGCGCCTTGCCGCCGATGACCGCCGGGGCCAGCGGGGCACGGAAGCCCAGGTAGGCGGTGGTGGTGGAACCCGGGGCGAACTCCAGGCCCTCCACGTTGAACCCGTCGATCTGCTTCGGCGCCTCACCGGCGGCCGTACCGGCGGCGAAGCCGTAGCGGTTGCCGTTCGCCGTGTCCCAGGCGACCAGGTCCTCGCGGAGCTTCTTGTACGAACGCCCGTACGCGAGCTGCGCGGTGGCTCCGGAGCCGCTCAGCGTGGTGGTGAACACCGTGTTGCGGGGCGCCTTGTACTCGCCGTCCTTGTTGTTGCCCAGCGAGCCCGTCCAGTAGACGGTGTTGCCGATCAGGGTCGCGCCCTCGATGTCCACCTCCTTGGTGACGCCGAGCTGCGAGCTGAAGTCCCAGGTCCTGACCGGGGCCGCGGAGCCCGCCCGGTCGTACAGGCGCAGCACGTTGCTCTCGTCGTCGGCGACCACCGTGTAGCCGCCGCCGACGTCCACGGCGGCCGAGGAGTCGGAGGCACCGGTGAAGTAGCGCGCGTCGGCCGGGTTCTGCACCGCGGCGGAAGCGGCGAAGTACAGCGTCTTGGTGGCGGTCTTGCCGCCCAGCCCGGTCACCTTCACGGTGAGGTTGGTGTAGCCGCGGCCGCGCGCGGTCACGGCCAGCTGCCGTACCGCACCGGTCCCGGTGACGCTCACGTCCCCCGTGCCGGCGACCGAGGCCTTGCTGGACGCGGAGGCGCTGACGGTGAGCGCGGAGACGTCCGCGCCGCTCTGCGCCACGGTCACGTTCACCGTCGGGTCGCCCGTCGCGCCGACGGCCCCGGACAGGTAGGAGGCGGACAGCGCGATGGTGGGCGTGCCGTACGTCACCGCCTGCGCGGGCATCGTCGTGGCGGCGATCAGCAGCGCGGCGATGCCGGCGGCCCCGAGATACGTCGTCTTCATCGTCTTCCCATGCTGCGTGTTCATCGGTGACCTCCGCGAATCGGGCCGAGCGCGAACCATCCGGACCGGGACTTCTTCCACTCCGGGTGGTCGAGGTCCTTGGCTTCGCCGCCGTCCCCGTACAGGTCGGCGGAGCCGCTGTCGGTGATCAGCTGGACGCGGGCGCCGGGGAACCGCAGGTCGGGTACGGAGACCACGGCTTCCCAGCCGCCGGGGTCGGTGGTCGGCAGGTCGGTCCGCTTGACCGGGGCGTGGCCCGGGACGCCGTCCCACTGGTAGAGGGCGTAGGGGTCGGAGTTGTCGTCCGCGGCCCAGGAGCCGGCCAGGATCAGGTACTGGTCGGCGGCGTTCTTGCGGATGTCACGGATCGCGAGCCCGCCGAGGTCCATCTCGATCGCCTCGCCGAAGACCGGCTCGGCCGCGCCGGCCACGACCTGGTCGATGTTGGTGACGGTCACCACCAGTGCCTTGCCGCCGGGGACGGCGGGCGCCAGCGGGGCGCGGAAGCCCAGGTAGGCGGTGGTGGTGGAACCCGGGGCGAACTCCAGGCCCTCCACATTGAACCCGTCGATGCTCTTGGGGATCCGGCCGGCCGCCGTGCCCGCCGTGAAGCCGTAGCGGTTCCCGTTCGCCGTGTCCCAGGCGATCAGGTCCTCGCGCAGGCCCTTGTAGGCGGAACCGAAGACCATCTCGGTGTCGGCGCCCGTCCCGGTGAGCCGGGTGGTGAAGACGGTGTTGCGCTCGGCCTTGTACTTGCCGTCCTTGTTGTTGCCGAGCGAGCCCGTCCAGTAGACGGTGTCGCCGACGCGGGCTGCCGCCTCTACGTCGGCTTCCTTCTTGATGCCGAGCGCGGGGCCGAGGTCCCAGGTCTTCACGGGGGCGCCCGAGCGGGACCGGTCGTACAGGCGCAGCACGTTGGTCTCGTCGTCGGCCACCAGCGCGTAGCCGTCGCCGACGTCCACGGCGGCCGAGGAGTCGGCGGAGCCCGTGAGGTAGCGGGTGGTGAGGGCGCCGGTGGCCACCCGCGCCGAAGCGGCGTAGGAGAGGGTGGTCGTGGCCGTCCTGCCGCCGCGGCCGGTCACCCGGAGGGTCAGGTCGGTGTAGCCCTGGGCCCGCGGGCGGACGGTCAGCTCGCGGTCGCCCTCCCAGGTCCGCGCGATGCGCACGTCGCCGGGCCCGGCGACCGCCGGGTTGCTGGAGGAGAGGACCTCGACCTTGAGGAAGGCGGCGGGCATGCCCTCCTGGGCGATGTCCACGGTGACGCCCGGGTCGCCGATCGCGCCGACGGCCCCGGACAGGTAGCCGGCGGAGAGCGCGATGGTCGGTTCGGCGGCGGTTTCCTGGGCGGCGTGGGCGGGCGCGGTCAGTCCCGCGGCGAGCAGGGCGGCGGCCCCGGCGGCTCCCACGGCACCGAGGCGGCGTGCCGGCGACAGGCGAACGGTCAACGGAGAGTCCTCTCGTGTGCGCCGTCACGTCGTGACGGCCGTCGAGAAGATTCGGCCACCGTGGCCAACTCCCGGTGCACGCGGCCCGTCCGCCGGGAAAACAGAGGACCCCCGGCACACCCGTGCCGGGGGTCCTGCGTTCACTCGGCCGTCGGACGGCCGTCGTGCGGGGTCTTGCGGGGATGGGCGTCGATCAGACGTTGAATCCGAGCGCGCGCAGCTGCTCGCGGCCGTCGTCGGTGATCTTGTCCGGGCCCCACGGCGGCATCCAGACCCAGTTGATGCGCAGTTCGCTGACGATGCCGTCCGTAGCCGACTTCGCCTGGTCCTCGATGACGTCCGTCAGCGGGCAGGCCGCCGAGGTGAGGGTCATGTCGAGGGTCGCGATGTTCGCGTCGTCGACGTGGATCCCGTAGATCAGGCCCAGGTTGACGACGTCGATGCCCAGCTCGGGGTCGACCACGTCGTAGAGGGCCTCGCGGACCTCTTCCTCGGTGGCCGGCTTGATGGACGCCTCGGGCGTCGCGTTCTCGGTCATGCCGTCTTCCTCTCGGCGTCGCCCAGTGCCTGGGCGGTCGCGTCCTTCCACGCCATCCAGCTCAGCAGGGCGCACTTCACCCGGGCCGGGTACTTGGAGACGCCGGCGAACGCGACCGCGTCCTCCAGCACCTCCTCCATGGCCTCGTCGGGCTCCAGCTTTCCCTTGGACTGCATCAGCTCCAGGAAGACTTCCTGGATCTTCCGCGCCTCGCCCAGCTCCTTGCCGACGAGCAGCTCGTTCAGTATCGACGCGCCGGCCTGGCTGATGGAGCAGCCCTGGCCCTCGTACGAGATGTCCGTGAGGGTCTCGCCGTCGTACTTCACGCGCAGGGTGATCTCGTCACCGCACGTCGGATTGACGTGGTGCACCTCGGCGTCGCCGTCGCGCAGGCCACGCCCGCGCGGGTGCTTGTAGTGGTCCAGGATCAGTTCCTGGTACATGGATTCCAGCTTCACTGCGCCCTCGTCGCCTTCGTCGCTTCGTCTTATCCGAAGAAGTTCCGTACGTGCTCCAGCCCGTCGATCAGTGCGTCGACCTCGGCCGGAGAGGAGTACAGGTAGAAAGACGCTCGCGTCGTCGCCGGAATTCCGTACCGGAGGCAGACCGGGCGGGCGCAGTGGTGTCCCACGCGGACCGCGATGCCCTGCTCGTCCAGTACCTGGCCGACGTCGTGCGGGTGGATGTCACCGAGCGTGAACGAGATCGCGGCGCCGCGGTCCTCGGCCGTGGTCGGGCCGATGATGCGCAGGTCCGGGACCTCCGCGAGGCGCTTGATCGCGTACTCGGTGATCGCGTGCTCGTGCGCGGCGATCTTGTCCATGCCGATCGCGGTCAGGTAGTCCACGGCCGCGCCGAGGCCGACGGCCTGGGCGATCGGGGGCGTACCGGCCTCGAACTTGTGGGGCGCCGGGGCGTACGTCGAGGAGTGCATCGAGACGGTTTCGATCATCTCGCCGCCGCCCAGGAAGGGCGGCAGGTCCTCGAGCAGCTCCTGGCGGCCCCAGAGGACGCCGATGCCGGTCGGGCCGCACATCTTGTGGCCGGTGAAGGCCACGAAGTCGGCGCCGAGCGCCTGCACGTCGAGCGGCATGTGCGGAGCGGCCTGCGAGGCGTCGATCAGCACCAGCGCGCCGACCTCCTGCGCGCGCCGGACGATGGCCTCGGTCGGGTTGACCGTGCCCATGATGTTGGAGACCAGCGTGAAGGAGACGATCTTCGTCTTCTCCGTGATGACCTCTTCGATGTTGGACAGGTCGAGCCGGCCGTCGTCGGTGAGGCCGAACCACTTCAGCTTCGCGCCGGTGCGCTGCGAGAGCAGCTGCCACGGGACGATGTTGGAGTGGTGCTCCATCTCCGTGATGGCGATCTCGGTCTCGCGGTCGACCCGGTAGGGCTCGTCCGCCCAGCCGAGCATGTTCGCGACCAGGTTGAGCGACTCCGAGGCGTTCTTGGTGAAGATCACCTCGTTGCGGCTCGGCGCGTTGATGAAGGCGGCGACCTTGTCGCGAGCGCCCTCGTACAGCGCCGTGGCCTCCTCGGCGAGCACGTGCACGCCGCGGTGGACGTTGGCGTTGTGCTGCTCGTAGTACTCGTTCAGCGCGTCGAGCACCTGGCGCGGCTTCTGCGAGGTAGCAGCGTTGTCCAGGTAAACGATCTTCTTCCCGTCGTGGACCACACGATCCAGAAGGGGGAAGTCCTTGCGGATCGCCTCGATGTCGAGGAGGCCAGGCAGCTGTGTCACGCGGTCGCGCCACCCTTCGTGCTGTAGGACTCGTAGCCTTCCGCCTCCAGCTTGTCGGCGAGCTCGGCGCCGCCGGACTCGACGATGCGGCCCTCGGAGAAGACGTGGACGAAGTCGGGCTTGATGTAGCGCAGGATCCGCGTGTAGTGCGTGATCAGCAGGGTGCCGGTGTCGCCGGTCGCGTGGACGCGGTTGACGCCCTCGGAGACCTGGCGCAGGGCGTCGACGTCGAGGCCGGAGTCGGTCTCGTCGAGGATCGCGATCTTCGGCTTGAGGAGCTCCAGCTGGAGGATCTCGTGGCGCTTCTTCTCACCGCCGGAGAAGCCCTCGTTGACGTTGCGCTCGGCGAAGGCCGTGTCCATCTGGAGCTGCTCCATCGCGGACTTGACCTCCTTCACCCAGGTACGCAGCTTCGGAGCCTCGCCGCGGATCGCGGTGGCCGAGGTGCGCAGGAAGTTGGAGACCGAGACGCCGGGGATCTCGACCGGGTACTGCATCGCGAGGAACATGCCGGCGCGGGCGCGCTCGTCGACGGACATCTCCAGGACGTCTTCGCCGTCCAGGGTCACGGTGCCCTTGGTGATGGTGTACTTCGGGTGACCGGCCAGCGCGTACGCGAGGGTGGACTTGCCGGAGCCGTTCGGACCCATGATGGCGTGCGTCTCACCCTGCTTGATGGTGAGCTCGACGCCCTTGAGGATCTCGCGGGCGCCGTTCTCGGCCTCGACGGAGACGTGCAGGTCGTGGATTTCAAGCGTTGCCATGGATACCTCAGGACTCCTGGGTGAGGGAGACGAGCACGTCGTCCCCTTCGATCTTTACGGGGTATACGGGGACGGGGCGCGTCGCGGGCAGGCCGGACGGCTTGCCGGTGCGCAGGTCGAAGGCCGAGCCGTGCAGCCAGCATTCGATCATGCAGTCTTCGACCTCGCCCTCCGAGAGGGAGACGTTCGCGTGCGAGCAGATGTCGTTGATCGCGAACACCTCCCCCTCGGCGCGCACGATGGACACCGGCGTGCCGTCGAGCTCGACCCTCTTGGGGGCGTTCTCCTCGAGCTCGCTCAGCGCACAGGCCTTGACGTAAGTCATCAGACGGAACCCTGAAGCTCGGTCTCGATCTTGGCGAGCAGGCGCTCCTCGATGTCGTCGACACCGATCTGCTGGACGAGCTCGGCGAAGAAGCCGCGCACGACCAGGCGGCGGGCCTCGTCGGCCGGGATGCCGCGCGACTGCAGGTAGAAGAGCTGCTCGTCGTCGAAGCGACCGGTCGCGGAGGCGTGGCCTGCGCCGACGATCTCGCCGGTCTCGATCTCCAGGTTCGGCACCGAGTCGACCCGCGCGCCGTCCGTGAGGACGAGGTTGCGGTTCATCTCGTAGGTGTCGGTGCCCTCGGCGGTCTTCTCGATGAGCACGTCACCGATCCAGACGGCGTGGGCGTCCTGGCCCTGGAGCGCGCCCTTGTAGACCACGTTCGACTTGCAGTGCGGGGCCTTGTGGTCGACCAGGAGGCGGTGCTCCTGGTGCTGACCGGCGTCCGTGAAGTACAGGCCGAAGAGCTCGGCCTCGCCGCCGGGGCCCGCGTAGTTCACGCGCGGGTGGAGGCGTACGACGTCTCCGCCGAAGGTGACCACGATCGACTTGAAGGTCGCGTCGCGGCCGATCAGGGCGTTGTGCTGGGAGCAGTGGACGGCGGTGTCGTCCCAGTCCTGCACGGAGACCACGGTGAGCTTGGCGCCGTCGCCGACGAGGAAGTCCACGTTGGCGGCGCGCACGCCGTCACCGGTGTGGTCGATGACCACGACGGCCTCGGCGAAGGCCTTCACGTCGAAGACGGTGTGGCCGAAGGTGGTGCCGCCCTCGCCGTGCAGCGTGACGCGCACGGGCTCGGTGAGCACTGCCTCCTTGGGCACGGTCACGACCGTGGCCTTGGCGAAGGACGAGAACGCCTGGGCGGCGATCCGGTCCACCGGGGTGCCGGCCTTGCCGATGCGCGCGTCGCCGCGCTCCACGGACTCGATCGTGACCACGTCGGGCGCGTCGATCTGGGCCTTCATGGTGCCGTTGGCGACCGCGGTGCCGTCGTGCAGACCCCCCAGGCGGGCGAGCGGCGTGAAGCGCCACTCCTCCTCGCGGCCGTTGGGCACGGGGAAGTCCGCCACGTCGAAGGACGGGGGGGCACTCATCCGGGTGGCGACGGTGGACTCGGCGGCCACCGCGATCGCGCCGGCGGTGGTGGAACCCGCCGGAATGTTCTGAGCCTCAGCCATGGCTGTCGTGTTGCTCTCTTCCTTAAAGAATCTGCTGCGGGACGTCTGGCGGGCCGGGACTAACCGACCGAGCCTTCCATCTGCAGCTCGATCAGCCGGTTCAGCTCCAGCGCGTACTCCATCGGCAGCTCACGGGCGATCGGCTCGACGAAGCCGCGCACGATCATCGCCATGGCCTCGAACTCCGTCAGACCGCGGCTCATCAGGTAGAAGAGCTGGTCGTCGGAGACCTTGGAGACGGTCGCCTCGTGGCCCATGGACACGTCGTCCTCGCGGACGTCCACGTAGGGGTAGGTGTCCGAGCGGGAGATGGTGTCGACCAGGAGCGCGTCGCACAGCACGTTGGACTTGGAGCCGTGGGCCCCCTCGCCGATCTCGACCAGACCTCGGTACGAGGTGCGGCCGCCGCCTCGGGCCACCGACTTCGAGACGATGTTGGAGGAGGTGTTCGGCGCCATGTGGACCATCTTGGAGCCGGCGTCCTGGTGCTGGCCCTCGCCCGCGAAGGCGATGGAGAGGGTCTCGCCCTTGGCGTGCTCGCCCATCAGGTAGACGGCCGGGTACTTCATGGTGACCTTGGAACCGATGTTGCCGTCGATCCACTCCATGGTCGCGCCCTCGTACGCCACGGCGCGCTTGGTGACCAGGTTGTAGACGTTGTTCGACCAGTTCTGGATCGTCGTGTAGCGGCAGCGGCCGCCCTTCTTCACGATGATCTCGACCACGGCGCTGTGCAGCGAGTCCGAGGAGTAGATCGGGGCGGTGCAGCCCTCGACGTAGTGGACGTAGGCGTCCTCGTCGACGATGATCAGCGTCCGCTCGAACTGGCCCATGTTCTCCGTGTTGATACGGAAGTAGGCCTGGAGCGGGATGTCCACCTTGACGCCCTTGGGGACGTAGATGAACGAGCCGCCCGACCACACGGCGGTGTTCAGCGAGGCGAACTTGTTGTCGCCGACCGGGATGACCGTGCCGAAGTACTCCTGGAAGAGCTCCGGGTACTCCTTGAGCGCGGTGTCCGTGTCGAGGAAGATGACGCCCTGCTCCTCCAGGTCCTCACGGATCTGGTGGTAGACGACCTCGGACTCGTACTGGGCGGCGACACCGGCGACGAGGCGCTGCTTCTCCGCCTCCGGAATGCCGAGCCTGTCGTACGTGTTCTTGATGTCCTCCGGCAGGTCCTCCCACGAAGCGGCCTGCTTCTCGGTGGAACGCACGAAGTACTTGATGTTGTCGAAGTCGATGCCCGAGAGGTCGGAACCCCAGTTGGGCATGGGCTTCTTGCCGAACAGCTTGAGGCCCTTGAGACGGAGGTTCAGCATCCACTCCGGCTCGGACTTCTTCGCCGAGATGTCGCGGACGACCTCCTCGGACAGGCCTCGCTTGGCGACCGCACCGGCCGCGTCGGAGTCGACCCATCCGTATTCGTAGGTGCCCAGGCCATCGAGCTCAGGGTGAGCAGTCTCCGTGGTCATGCGGGGTTCCTCCCGGCCGTACTTGCAGATACTGATGTGTCGGTCTGTGTGGCGCCTGCGGCGACGCCGTTCCCACTGCGTGGAATGAACGTCGTGCACACCCCGTCGCCGTGGGCGATCGTGGCGAGACGCTGCACATGCGTCCCGAGCAGGCGGGAGAAGACCTCGGTCTCCGCCTCACAGAGCTGCGGGAACTGCTCGGCGACGTGCGCGACCGGGCAGTGGTGCTGGCAGAGCTGTTCACCGCTGTGCGGACCGGGAGCGCTCTTCGCCGTAGCAGCGTACCCGTCTCCGGTCAACGCCCTGGCAAGGGCCTCGGTGCGCTGCGCCGGGTCGGCCGCTTCCACGGCTTCGCGATAGGTCTCCGCCTGCGCCGTCAGCCTGGCCTTCGCGAAGGCGGCGACGGCCGCCTCGCCCTGCTCCCCGCCCCCGGCGGCCTGCGCGATCCAGCGCATGGCGTCGGCGGCGAGAGAGTCGTAGGACTGGTCGAATGCGTCCCGACCGCAGTCGGTCAGCGCGAAGACCTTGGCGGGCCGACCTCGGGTCCGCGCACCGTACACGCGCTGCTCACGGGGTTCGACGACGTCGTCGGCGACGAGCGTGTCGAGGTGGCGGCGAACGGCGGCCTGGGTAAGGCCGAGGCGCTGGGCGAGGTCGGCGACGGTGGAAGGACCGTGGTCCAGGATCGACCGCACGACCCGGTTGCGGGTTGACCGCTCCCCGGTCGCGAGTTCGCCCTGGGGGGCCTCGCTCATCCGTTCGCCGTATTTCACAACGCCATTGTTGCGTAATTAGTCGGGCCCCGACAAGCCGTGATGGAGGCCACCTCTGGTGGCCTCCATCACTAAGGGTTACCTTATTTATCTACGGAGCGTTAAGCGGAAGTCGACTCTCCGGCTTCCCGCAGGGCCCCGCCGGTGAACCAGTACACGGCTCCCACCAGCAATCCCCCGCCCACGATGTTCCCGGGCACGGTGAACATCAAATTGCGGAAAAGATCACCGAACCCGGCTGAGCCATCCAGGATCGCGAGGCTGAAAACAGCCATGTTCGCTACACAGTGTTCGAATCCGACGGCAACAAAAACAGCCACGGGCAGCCACAGGACGAAAATCTTGGCCGCATCGCCGCGGGCCCGGGTGAACATCCAGATGGCCAGGCAGACCAGCATGTTGCACAGGACCGCTCGCCAGAACAGCTGCCCGCCGCTCAGCGCCATCTTCCCGTGCACCATCTCGGTGAGCATGGACCGCGCCGAGGCCGAGGAGACCACGCCCGAGGCGTGCACCATCGCGCCGAAGGCGAAGGCACCGGCCAGGTTCCCGGCCAGCGAGAGCACCCAGGACAGGATCAGGTCCCTGGGGCCGGTCCGCCCGGAGAGGGCACCGACCAGCATCACCATCACGTTGCTGGTGAAGAGCTGGGCGCCGGCGAACATCACGATGGTCAGGGCGATCGGGAAGACCGCACCCTCCAGCAGCTTCACGGCCGGCGAGCCCTTGGCCACGAACGGCGAGATCGCGACCAGGAGCAGCACCTCGCCGATGGCGATGTAGGCGCCGGCGAGCATCGCCGACACGAAGTAGCGCGGCGGATGCCCGAGGTCATGGGCCTTGTGCTCGGCCTGCCCCGAGGTGGCTTCGACGTTCTGAGCGATGCTGTTCACCATTCGACGTTAGGGTCGGGCCCGGTCCCCGGACGGACGATAAAGTCACGAGTACGCAGGTCCGTGACCCTTCGGGGGCAGGACCTACGGCCCCACCCCGGGCACCTCCCACGGCTCCGTAGACTCACTCCCCATGAGCAACGACCCCGCCGTGGAAATCCGCGGACTGGTGAAGCGGTACGGCCCCAAAACCGCGGTGGACGGCCTGGACCTCACCGTCCGGAGGGCCTCGGTCACCGCAGTCCTTGGTCCCAACGGCGCGGGCAAGACGACCACTGTGGAAACCTGCGAGGGCTACCGCCGCCCCGACGCCGGATCCGTCCGCGTCCTCGGCCTCGACCCCGTGGCGCAGGCCGGGTCCCTGCGCCCGCGCATCGGCGTGATGCTCCAGTCCGGCGGCGTCTACTCGGGCGCCCGGGCCGTCGAGATGCTGCGCCACATGGCCAAGCTCTACGCCGACCCCCTGGACGTCCCCACCCTGGTGGAACGCCTCGGCCTCGGCGGCTGCGGCCGCACCCCCTACCGCCGGCTCTCCGGCGGCCAGCAGCAGCGCCTGGCCCTCGCCATGGCCGTCGTCGGCCGCCCCGAGCTGGTCTTCCTGGACGAGCCGACCGCCGGCCTCGACCCCCAGGCCCGCCGCGCGACCTGGGAACTCGTACGGGAACTGCGCGCCGACGGGGTCTCGGTCGTCCTCACCACGCACCACATGGACGAGGCCGAGCAGCTCGCGGACGAGGTCGCCATCGTCGACGCCGGGAAGGTCATCGCCCACGGCACCCCCGAGGCGCTGTGCCGCGGCGGCGCCGAGAACACCCTGCGCTTCACCGGCCGCCCCGCGCTCGACGTCGGCTCCCTGCTCAAGGCCCTGCCCGACGGCACCCAGGCCGCCGAGCTCCTCCCCGGCGTCTACCGGGTCACCGGCGACGTCGACCCCCAGCTGCTGGCCACCGTCGCCTCCTGGTGCGCGCAGAACGGGGTGATGCCCGACAGCCTCTCGGTGGAGCGGCACACCCTCGAAGACGTCTTTTTGGAACTCACGGGCAAGGAGCTGCGCGCATGAGCGCCGGTACGTTCACCCCCCGCCCGGGGGCCGCGCCCGTGTCCCGCATGATCCTGGCGCAGACCGCGCTGGAGACCCGGATGCTGCTGCGCAACGGGGAGCAGCTCCTGCTGACCGTGATCATCCCGGCGCTGCTGCTGACCCTCTTCTCCGCCGTCGACATCGTGGAGACGGGGGCGGAGAAGTCCGTGGACTTCCTCGCCCCCGGCATCCTGGCGCTGGCGGTGATGTCCACCGCCTTCACCGGCCAGGCCATCGCCACCGGCTTCGACCGGCGCTACGGGGTCCTCAAGCGGCTCGGGGCCTCCCCGCTGCCGCGCTGGGCCCTGATGGCCGCCAAGACGCTGTCCGTGCTGGTCACCGAGGTACTGCAGATCGCGCTGCTGACGGTGATCGCCTTCGCCCTGGGCTGGTCCCCGCACGGGAACCCGCTGTCCGTCGCCGTGCTGATCCTGCTCGGCACCGCCGCCTTCTCCGGGCTCGGCCTGCTGATGGCGGGCACCCTCAGGGCGGAGGCCACCCTGGCCGCCGCCAACCTGGTCTTCCTGCTCCTGCTGGTCGGCGGCGGGGTGATCGTGCCGATGGACAAGTTCCCCGGCGCGGTCCAGTCCGTCCTCGGCCTGCTCCCGATCTCCGCACTCTCCGACGGGCTGCGCGAGGTGCTCCAGCACGGGGCCGCGCTGCCCTGGGGCGACGCTGCGATCCTGGCGGTCTGGGCCGTACTCGGTCTGGGCGCGGCCGGGAAGTGCTTCCGCTGGGAGTGAATCCCTTCCCCCGAGCGTTGCCACGGCAGGAGGATGGGCGCCTCCACAGGGGAGCGCACCACAGACGCCGGGGGGCGGCATGGCGCAGCGGGAGGCCGTTCTGCGGCTGGACGAGCAGTGGGCACGGATCCGGTCGGGCGCGGCGCACGCGGAGCCCGCGGAGGCCGACGCCCTGCTGGCCGAGCTGATCGGAGCCCTGCGCGAACCGGCCCGCGCCGACGCCGAGTGCGCGGCCCGGCTGGGTCTGCGCCTCGGCGACCTGGCGGCCCGCCGGTTCGCCGGCGGGGACCGGGCCGGGGCCCTGTCCGCCATCGAGGAGGGGCTGCGGTTCTCGCAGCAGGCGGCCGGGCACGCAGCCGAGTACGCCCGCTGGTACGCCCGGGGCCTGATCAATCAGGGGGTCTGGCTGTCCTGGCCCCTCAGTGACGGGGAGCGGCTGCCGAAGCACCCGCTGGGCCCCGGCTCCGAGAGCGGCCCGAGCGCCATGGAGCGGGCCGCGGGCGAGCGGGCCCGGGACCTGACGCGCGGCGCGGTGGAAGTGTGGGCGGCCCTGGACCAGGGGGATCCGGTCAATCAGCGGGGCCTCGCCCAGGCGAAGGTGTTCCTCGGTGACCGGCTCGCGGAGCTGGGCCTGGCCGAGGAGTCCGTGGCCTGGGCGGTCGACGCGGAGGGCTCCTTCCGGCGGCTGCTGCTCGCCGATCCCGGCTCCGAGGAGTCGCAGGAGGCCGAGGAGGCCCTGGACCACATCGGCCGCCAGCTCGAACTGCGGCTGCGCTTCCTTTCCTTCGCCTCCCTGGCCGGTCTGCGCACGCGCGGGCTGCTGCCCGAACGGCTGCTGCCCCAGGCCGTGGTGGCCGCCCGGATCCAGGGCGTCCCCGAGGCGGAGATCGCCGTCCGGCTGGGCCTGGAGGCCGACCAGGTCCACACGATGCTGGAGGTGACCCCCTGGGTCGCGGTCTGGCGCGTCGAGGTCCGCGACTCCGACGGACTGTGGAACGTACAGTCACATCCTTGGCACAGCGGGGCGGAAGTCAGAAATAGGACAGCGGAGGACGTAGGCGCCGAATTGGTGCAGGGGTTCGCAGCCTCGGCCGACTACCCGGGCGAGGCCGCGCATTGGCGGATCCGCGTCTGGTGGCATACCGAAGGCGACCCCGCCGGGGCCCGGTTCCGGCTGGCCGTCGGCCCCGACGCGGCGGCCGCCACCCCCTCGTGAAACTTTGCACAAGTGTCCGCGTACGATAAGCGCCGTGTTGACCCCCCTCGCATATCTCGCCCGCCGCTGGACGCCGTCACCCCGGACCGTCCGGCGGGCCGCGCTCGCAGCGGTGCTCATGAGCGTCGTCATCGTCGTCACCGGCGGCGCGGTGCGGCTGACCGGATCCGGTCTCGGCTGCGACACCTGGCCCAAGTGCACCGACGACAGCCTGATCGTGACCCAGGAGCAGGGCTTCCACGGCGTCATCGAGTTCGGCAACCGCATGCTGACGTACGTGCTCTGCGCGGCCGTTGGCTGGGCGATCACCGCGGCACGCTGCGCCAAGCCGTGGCGCCGCTCGCTGACCCGGCTCGGCTGGCTCCAGTTCGCCATCGTGATGGGCAACGCGGTCCTCGGCGGCATCACCGTGCTGACGGGTCTCAACCCCTACAGCGTGGCCGGGCACTTCATGCTCGCCACCTCGCTGATCACCGTGACGACGATCACCTGGCAGCGCACCCGCGAGGGTGACGGCCCGGCCCGGCCGCGCGTGCCCGCTCCGGTGCGCAAACTCTCGTGGGCGCTGCTCGCGGCCACCGTCGTGCTGATCGCGGCGGGCACGGTGGTCACCGGTTCCGGTCCGCACGCCGGGGACAGCAGCGAGATCAAGCGGATGCCGTTCGACTGGTCGGCCACCGCCCACGTCCACGCGGTCTCCGCCTGGGTGGTGTGCGCGCTCGCCGTCGCGATGTGGCTGGTGCTGCGCGTGGTCGACGCCCCCGTGGACACCCGGGCGCGCGCCCGCGACCTGCTGATCGTGCTGCTCTCCCAGGGCGCCATCGGCTACGTCCAGTACTTCACCGAGGTGCCCGAGGCCCTCGTGGCGGCCCACATGCTCGGCTCCTGCCTGGTGTGGATCTCGGTGGTCCGGGTGGCGCTGAGCCTGCGCGAGCGCCCGTCCGTGCAGGACGGGGTCCCGGCCCGGGACGACGACGCCCGGCTCTCCGCGGTCTGACCCACCGACCCACCGGAGGCCGGCCTCTCGCCGGCCCCGCTCGTCAGCCCCGTTCGTCCAGCCGGTAGACGCGGCGGGCATTGCCCGCCGCGACCATCGCCGCCACCCGCTCCGCGTCCCGCCAGGACCAGGAGCCGTCGGCGCCCCAGCCGCCGAGCACCCGGCCGAGGGCTTCCCGGAAGAGCAGCGCTCCCACCGCGTGCAGTTCGGGCAGTTGCCGTCCGCCGCCGGAGAACATCAGCTTCCCGAACGGCGCCGTCTCCAGGCACTCCGCCAGTACGGCGGCCGCGCGCGCCCCCGTGGGCCCCAGCGCCGCGCCGAGGTCGGCGTGTACGTGCGGGAAGGCAGCGGCCAGCCGTGCGGCCTGCCGGTGGTGGGGGTACCCGCCGAGCAGGACCAGCCGCGCTCCCAGGCCTCCGGTCGCCCGCATGAACCCGGTCAGCCGCTCCGGCTCCCCCGATTCCCCGCCCGTGTGCAGTTGGAGGGGCAGCCCGGCGGACACCGCGCTCCACGCCAGGTGCCGCAGGAGTACGGGATCCCGTACGGCCCCGCCCCTGGCCCGCGCGGCCAGCCAGCGCCCGGCCGCGCCCCGCACCTCGCCCGGACCGGGCGGCTCGGGCGCGGCTTCGAGGGCCGCTCCCCAGGCCCGGGCGGCGACGCCTCCCGCTCCGGCCCCGCAGGTGAAGGCCACGGCGCCGGCGGCGGCATGGTGGACGGCCCCGGCGAGGTTGGCCAGGAAGGCGGCCACGCTCCCGGAGGTGTCCGCCGCCTGCTCGGCCAGCAGCTCCGGCCGCACCAGCTCGAAGGCCTCGGCCTCGCCGGCCAGGGACAGCTCCTTGGGCGTGGTGAGGTCCCCGGGCACCCCGGTGTCGACGAGCCGGGCGCCGACCCCGCAGCCGCGCAGCAGTCGCCGGGTCGTCTCGGCCGCGCCGAGTTCGCGCCGCCGGGCGAGGTAGCGGACGGGGGCGCAGTGCGGTTCGAGCCCGAGCAGCGGCGGGCACCAGCGGCGCACCGCGAAGCCGGTCTGGGTGTCGAAGAAGGTGGTGCCGGCGGCGGGCGGGCCGGCCGAGGGGATGAGCTGGGCCTCGAAGGTGGCGAGGCCGAGCTCCGTGCGGAGCACTCCCTGGCAGTACTGGTCCACCAGGGGCGGCGTTTCGATCATCCGGGCATCCCGTTGCGGACGTGAGGAAGGGGCTTCCACACGTCCTAACGGGTGAGCGGGGTGTGAGGTGTTGCTCGCGCTGTTGACCGAGCGGGTGACGCGGGAACGATCAGGCCAATGATCAAGCCAAGATCGACCGGGTCAGGCGGCCGGGTTCGCGGTTCCGCCGAGCTGCATGCCGGCCATCCGGGACCACTCGTACGGCCCCGTCCGCACCCGTGCGGCGAACTCTCCGTCGAACTCCTCGTGGAGGGTCAGCCCGGCCTTCTCGGCCGCGAGCCGCGCGGTGTCGTACGCCGGGGCCACCAGGTCGCCCCAGCCTCCGTCGGTGCCGACGAGGACGATCCGGGTGCCCGCCTGGCCGATGTGCGCGAGGTGGCCCTCGGCGCCGCCGTGCTGCTTGGCGAACGCGCCGATCTGCTTGGCCAGCTTCGCGGCCGTACGGTCCTGCTTCTTGTCCGCCGCAGCGGCGGCGGTCTCCTCGGTGTCTGCCATGAAGAACATGCTACCGGCCGGTAATGAGCGGAGGAAGGTTCACGGCCGAAGGATCATCGGAGGAAGGGGTCCACGGCGACGGCGACGAAGAGCAGCGACACGTAGGTGATCGACCAGTGGAACAGCCGCATCTCCTTCAGCTTCGCGCCCGTCACTCCCGACTTGGCGCGTGCGTTGAGCCCGTGCGCCTCCCACAGCCACCAGCCGCCGGCCACCAGTGCGACCGAGGTGTAGAACCAGCCGGTGTACCCCAGGGGGGTCAGCAGCAGCGAGACCGCCACCATCACCCAGCTGTAGAGGACGATCTGCTTGGCCACGGCCTTGTTGCCCGCCACGACCGGCAGCATCGGCACGCCGACCCGCGCGTAGTCGTCCTTCACCTTCATCGACAGCGGCCAGTAGTGCGGCGGCGTCCAGAAGAAGATGACGAGGAAGAGGATGACCGCGGCCCAGGAGACCTCGTTCTTCACCGCCGACCAGCCGATGAGCACCGGCATGCAGCCCGCGATGCCGCCCCAGACGATGTTCTGCGAGGTGCGCCGCTTCAACAGCATCGTGTAGACGACGACATAGAAGAGGAGCGCGCCGAGCGCGAGCGCGGCCGAGAGCCAGTTGATCAGCAGCCCGAAGAACAGCGTGGACGCGATCCCGAGGGTGATGCCGAAGACCAGGCACTCGCGCGGGCTGACCATGCCGGTCACCAGCGGGCGTCCCGAGGTCCGGTCCATCAGCGCGTCGATGTCGCGGTCGATGTACATGTTCAGCGCGTTGGCGCCGCCCGCGGACAGGTAACCGCCGAAGCAGGTGGCGAGGACCAGCCACAGCGAAGGCACGCCCTGCTCGGCGAGGAACATCACCGGCACCGTCGTGATGAGCAGAAGCTCGATGATCCGCGGCTTGGTCAGTGCCACGAAAGCCATGGCCCGGGCCCCGAACGGCCGGTGGTTGGGGCTCGTCCCGAGCACCCCCGCTGGACGGGATTCGACGGCCGTCACGCACACCCCTGACAGAGAATCCAGCAAGCTCCGACGTGAACCCTTTTAAACATGTAGGTCCCGTAAAGGCTTGCGCGTACCACGCCACTCTAGACGTAGCCATTGGCTCGTCCCGCGCGGGGGTCGCCCCGTGTTGGTCCGATCGGCGGTGAGACGTCACGTGTGGACCGTGGGAACTCGAATAGCTGCACGCTGTGGCGGGGGTAGGCTCGGAATCGCGCCGGTGCACCGTTCGTCACCGGGAACCAGACATGTGGAGAGGAGCCCTGACCCACGGTGAGCACCAAGCCGACGACCACAGAGCTCGACTGGACCGAACTGGACCAGCGTGCTGTCGACACCGCCCGGATCCTGGCCGCCGACGCGGTCCAGAAGGTCGGTAACGGCCACCCCGGCACGGCGATGAGCCTGGCCCCCGCCGCGTACACCCTCTTCCAGAAGGTGATGCGGCACGACCCGGCGGACCCGGAGTGGGTCGGCCGCGACCGTTTCGTGCTCTCCGCCGGTCACTCCTCGCTGACCCTCTACACCCAGCTGTACCTGGGTGGGTTCGGGCTCGAGCTGGACGACCTGAAGGCCTTCCGCACCTGGGGCTCCAAGACCCCCGGCCACCCGGAGTACGGCCACACCGCGGGCGTCGAGACCACCACCGGCCCGCTGGGCCAGGGCATCGCCAACGCGGTGGGCATGGCCATGGCCGCCCGCTACGAGCGCGGCCTGTTCGACCCCGAGGCTCCCACGGGCACCTCCCCGTTCGACCACATGATCTACGCGATCGCGGGCGACGGCTGCCTCCAGGAGGGCATCTCCCACGAGGCGTCCGCGCTGGCCGGCCACCAGAAGCTCGGCAACCTGGTGCTGCTGTGGGACGACAACCACATCTCCATCGAGGGCGACACGGAGACGGCCGTCTCCGAGGACACCCTGAAGCGTTACGAGGCGTACGGCTGGCACGTCCAGCGCGTCGCGCAGCAGGAGAACGGCGACCTCGACCCGAAGGCGCTGTTCACGGCGCTGCAGGCCGCCAAGGCCGAGACGGAGCGCCCCTCCTTCATCGCCGCCCGCTCGATCATCGCCTGGCCGGCCCCGCACGCCCAGGGCACCGAGGCCTCGCACGGCTCGGCCCTCGGCAACGACGAGGTCGCCGCCACCAAGCGCGTGCTCGGCTTCGACCCGGAGCAGACCTTCGAGGTCTCCGACGAGGTCATCGCGCACACCCGCTCCCTCGGCGACCGGGGCCGCGAGGCCCGCGCCGCCTGGGAGAAGGAGTTCTCCGCCTGGCGCACCGCCAACGCCGGGCGCGCCGCCGAGTTCGACCGCATCAACGCCAACGAGCTGCCCGCGGGCTGGGAGGACAAGCTCCCCGTCTTCGAGGCCGGCAAGGGCGTCGCCACCCGCGCCGCCTCGGGCAAGGTCCTCGAAGCGCTCGGCGCGGTCATCCCGGAGCTGTGGGGCGGCTCGGCCGACCTCGCCGGCTCCAACAACACCACCATCGACAAGAACTCCTCGTTCCTGCCGGTGGGCAACCCGCTGCCGGAGGCCGACCCGTACGGCCGCACCATCCACTTCGGCATCCGCGAGCACGCCATGGCCGCGGCCATGAACGGCATCGCCCTGCACGGCCACACCCGCATCTACGGCGGCACCTTCCTGGTGTTCTCCGACTACATGCGCAACGCCGTGCGCCTCTCCGCCCTGATGCACGTGCCGGTCACCTACGTGTGGACGCACGACTCCATCGGCCTCGGCGAGGACGGCCCGACCCACCAGCCGGTCGAGCACGTCGCCGCGCTGCGCGCCATCCCGGGCCTGAACGTGGTCCGCCCGGCCGACGCGAACGAGACCGCCGTCGCCTGGCGCGAGATCCTGAAGCGCCACACCAAGGTCTTCGGCAAGGGCGCCCCGCACGGTCTGGCGCTGACCCGCCAGGGCGTGCCGACCTACGAGCGCAACGAGGACGCCGCCAAGGGCGGGTACGTGCTCTTCGAGGCCGAAGGCGGCCCCGCCGAGGTCGTCCTCATCGGCACCGGCTCCGAGGTCCAGCTCGCCGTCGCCGCCCGCGAGGCCCTGCAGGCCGAGGGCGTCCCGGCGCGCGTCGTCTCGATGCCGTCCGTCGAGTGGTTCGAGGAGCAGTCCCAGGAGTACAAGGACAGCGTCCTGCCGCCTTCGGTCAAGGCGCGTGTCGCGGTCGAGGCCGGCATCGGCCTGACCTGGCACCGCTACGTCGGCGACGCGGGCCGGATCGTCTCGCTGGAGCACTTCGGTGCCTCGGCCGACGGCGCCGTGCTGTACCGCGAGTTCGGCCTGACCGCCGAAGCCGTGACCGCCGCCGCACGCGAGTCGCTCGCCGCCGCCGCGCGCTGACTCCCGCACCCAGACCAGTAGGAGATGCAATTCCCATGACAGACGCACTGAAGCGCCTTTCCGACGAGGGCGTGGCGATCTGGCTGGACGACCTGTCCCGCAAGCGGATCACGTCCGGCAACCTGGCCGAGCTCATCGACCAGCAGCACGTGGTGGGTGTCACCACCAACCCGGCGATCTTCCAGAAGGCGATCAGCGGCGGCGAGGGGTACGGGCAGCAGCTCGAGGACCTGGCCGCCCGCAAGGTCACCGTCGAAGAGGCGATCCGCATGATCACCACGGCGGACGTCCGCGACGCCGCCGACATCCTGCGCCCCGTCTACGACTCGACCGAGGGCCAGGACGGCCGCGTCTCGATCGAGGTCGACCCCCGCCTGGCCCACAACACCACGGCGACCATCGCCGAGGCCAAGCAGCTCGCGTGGCTGGTGGACCGCCCGAACACGCTCATCAAGATCCCGGCGACCAAGGCCGGCCTGCCGGCGATCACCGAGGTCATCGGCAAGGGCATCAGCGTCAACGTCACGCTGATCTTCTCGCTGGAGCGCTACCGCGAGGTCATGGACGCGTACCTGGCGGGCCTGGAGAAGGCGAAGGCCGCGGGCCTGGACCTCTCCAAGATCCACTCGGTCGCCTCCTTCTTCGTGTCCCGCGTGGACTCCGAGATCGACAAGCGCCTGGACGCGCTGGGCACCGACGAGGCCAAGGCCCTCAAGGGCAAGGCGGCGCTCGCGAACGCCCGTCTGGCCTACGAGGCCTTCGAAGAGGTGTTCGGCTCTGCCGACAAGTCTGCACAGACCACCGAGCGCTGGGCCGCCCTGGACAAGGCGCACGCCAACAAGCAGCGTCCGCTCTGGGCCTCGACCGGCGTCAAGGACCCGGCCTACAAGGACACCCTGTACGTGGTGGACCTGGTCGCCCCCGGCACCGTGAACACCATGCCCGAGGGCACCCTCGAGGCCACCGCCGACCACGGCGTGGTCGAGGGCGACACCATCCGCGGCACGTACGAGCAGGCCCGCGCCGAGCTCGCAGCGGTCGCGAAGCTGGGCATTTCGTACGACGATGTGGTGCAGCTGCTCGAAGAAGAGGGCGTCGAGAAGTTCGCGGTGTCCTGGAACGACCTGCTGAAGTCGACCGAGGCGGAGCTTGAGCGCCTCGCCCCCACGGAGGCCTGAACACTTTGTCTGTAAACGGAGCGAACCCGCTTCGTGACGCACAGGACCGGCGGCTCCCGCGCATCGCGGGGCCGTCCGGCCTGGTCATTTTCGGCGTTACGGGTGACCTGTCGCGCAAGAAGCTGATGCCTGCCGTCTACGACCTCGCCAACCGCGGCCTGCTCCCGCCGGGCTTCTCCCTGATCGGCTTCGCCCGACGGGAGTGGCAGGACGAGGACTTCGCGCAGGAGGTTCACGACGCGGTCAAGCAGCACGCGCGCACCCCCTTCCGTGAAGAGGTCTGGCAGCAGCTCGTCCAGGGCTGCCGCTTCGTCCAGGGCGACTTCGACGACGACCAGGCGTTCGAGACGCTGAAGTCGACGATCGAGGAGCTGGACAAGGCGCAGGGCACCGGCGGCAACTTCGCCTTCTACCTGTCCGTACCGCCGAAGTTCTTCCCCAAGGTCGTCGCCCAGCTCAAGAAGCACGGGCTGGCGCAGAAGGAAGGCTCCTGGCGGCGCGCGGTCATCGAGAAGCCGTTCGGGCACGACCTGACCAGTGCGCAGGAGCTCAACCAGCTCGTGCACGACGTCTTCCCGCCCAACGAGGTCTTCCGGATCGACCACTACCTGGGCAAGGAGACCGTCCAGAACATCCTGGCGCTCCGCTTCGCGAACACGATGTTCGAGCCGATCTGGAACCGGTCGTACGTCGACCACGTGCAGATCACCATGGCCGAGGACATCGGCATCGGCGGCCGGGCCGGCTACTACGACGGCATCGGCGCGGCGCGCGACGTCATCCAGAACCACCTGCTCCAGCTGCTGGCGCTCACCGCGATGGAGGAGCCCGGCTCCTTCCACCCGAAGGCGCTGGTGGCCGAGAAGCTCAAGGTGCTGACCGCCGTGGAGCTCCCCGAGGACCTGGGCAAGCACACCGTGCGCGGCCAGTACTCGGCGGCGTGGCAGGGCGGCGAGAAGGTCGTCGGGTACCTCGAAGAGGACGGCATCGACCCCAAGTCGAAGACCGACACCTACGCGGCCATCCGCCTGGAGATCAACAACCGCCGCTGGGCGGGCGTCCCGTTCTACCTGCGGACGGGCAAGCGCCTGGGCCGCCGGGTGACCGAGATCGCGGTCGTCTTCAAGCGGGCCCCGTACCTGCCGTTCGAATCCGGCGCGACCGAGGAGCTGGGGCAGAACGCCCTGGTCATCCGGGTCCAGCCGGACGAGGGCGTGACGGTGCGCTTCGGTTCCAAGGTTCCGGGCACCTCCATGGAGGTCCGGGACGTGACGATGGACTTCGCCTACGGCGAGTCCTTCACGGAGTCGAGCCCCGAGGCCTACGAGCGGCTGATCCTCGACGTGCTGCTGGGTGACGCGAACCTGTTCCCGCGCCACCAGGAGGTCGAGCTGTCCTGGAACATCCTCGACCCGATCGAGCGGTACTGGGACACGCACGGCAAGCCCGCGCAGTACCCGTCGGGCACCTGGGGACCGGTCGAGGCGGACGAGATGCTCGCACGAGACGGACGGAGCTGGCGCCGGCCATGAAGATCGATCTCACGGAGACCAACTCCAGCAAGATCAACGCCTCGTTGGTGCAGGCGCGCCGGGACATCGGCACGCCGGCCATCGGGATGGTGCTCACGCTGGTGATCGTGACCGACGAGGAGAACGCGTACGACGCGCTCAAGTCGGCGAACGACGCGTCCCGCGAACACCCTTCGCGGATCGTCGTGGTCATCAAGCGGGTCAGCCGCTCGCCGCGCAGCCGCCAGGGCGCCCGTCTCGACGCGGAAGTCCGCGTGGGGACGGACTCCGGCACCGGCGAGACGGTCGTGCTCCGCCTGCACGGGGAACTGGTCGACCACGCCCAGTCGGTGGTTCTCCCGCTGCTCCTCCCGGACGCGCCCGTCGTCGTCTGGTGGCCGGAGGGCGCTCCGCAGGACCTGGCGGGCGACCCCCTGGGGGCGCTCGGCCAGCGCCGGATCACGGACACCTACTCCACCGAGGACCCGATCGAGGCACTCGGCAGCCGGGCGGTGGCGTACGCGCCCGGGGACACGGACCTGTCCTGGACCCGGATCACCCCGTGGCGCTCCATGCTGGCGGCGGCGCTCGACCAGCAGACCCACTCCGTGACCTCGGCTACGGTCGAGGGCGAGGACGACAACCCGAGCTGCGAGCTGCTGGCCATGTGGCTCGCGGACCGGCTGGGGGTCCCCGTCAAGCGCACCTCCTCGGCGGGCCCCGGGCTCACCGCGGTGCGCCTGGAGACCAAGGACGGCGAGATCGTCCTGGACCGGGCGGACGGGGCGCTGGCCACGCTGTGCATGCCGGGGCAGCCCGACCGTGCGGTGGCGCTGAAGCGCCGCGACACGGCCGAGCTCCTGGCGGAGGAACTCCGCCGCCTGGACCCGGACAACACCTACGAGGCCTCGCTGAAGTTCGGCGTCTCCCGCCTGGCTCCCGTGGCCGGGCAGGCGCCGGCGCCCGCGAAGGCGGCTCCCGCGAAGGCGGAGGCCCCGGCCAAGGCGGAGGCCCCGGCGGCGAAGCCCGCTCCGGCGAAGCCGGCCAAGAAGGCCGCGGCGAAGTAACGGCCCCGCTGCGCGGAGCTTGTCCCCTACCCTCCCTTCCACCGTTCCCCGGGGCTCCGCCCCCGGTTTCGGGAAGGGGCGGGGGTGGGGGAAGGCTCCGCGCAGCGGCATCCGGACCCGCACCCGAACGCAGAACTACCGACAAGGCGGCAGCACATGGGTATGACGACTCCCCAGGTCGTCGTCCACCGGGACAAGGAGCTGATGGCCCAGGCCGCGGCCGCCCGGCTGATCACGAAGATCGTGGACGCGCAGGCCGCCCGCGGCACCGCGTCCGTGGTCCTCACCGGCGGCCGCAACGGAAACGGCCTGCTCGCCGCGCTGGCCGCGGCCCCGGCCCGGGACGCCATCGACTGGTCGCGCATCGACCTGTGGTGGGGCGACGAGCGCTACGTGCCCGCCGACGACCCCGAGCGCAACCACGTACAGGCCCGTGAGGCCCTGCTGGACTCCGTCCCGGTGGACCCCGCGCGGGTCCACGCCATGCCCGCCTCCGACGGCCCGTACGGGGTCGACGTGGACGCGGCGGCCGCCTCCTACGCGGCGGAGCTCCTCAAAGCCTCCGGCCCCGAGGACCACGGCCCGGTCCCCCGCTTCGACGTCCTGATGCTGGGCGTGGGCCCCGACACGCACGTGGCTTCGCTGTTCCCCGAGCACCCCGCGTCCCGCGAGAGCGAGCGCACGGTGGTCGGCGTCCACGGCGCGCCCAAGCCGCCGCCGACCCGGATCTCCCTCACCCTCCCGGCGATCCGGGCGGCCCGCGAGGTCTGGCTGCTGGCGGCCGGCGAGGACAAGGCCGGAGCGGTGGCGATCGCGCTGGGCGGGGCGGGCGAGGTCCAGGCGCCGGCGGCCGCCGCGTACGGCCGCTCCCGCACCCTGTGGCTCCTCGACCGCGCCGCGGCCGCGAAGCTCCCGCCGGCCATGTACCCCCCGGCCTCGGCCTGACCCCGTGTGACACGTACGGAAGGGCCCGCTCTCCCCACGGAGAGCGGGCCCTTTCGCTGTGGACGGCCCGGGGTCAGCGGCCCCGCAGCGAGCGGTACGTGGACACCAGCGCGCGCGTGGACGCGTCCAGGCCCGGTACCTCCGCACCTTCGGTGAGCGCCGGCTCGACCCGCTTGGCCAGCACCTTCCCGAGCTCCACGCCCCACTGGTCGAAGGAGTCGATGTTCCACACCGCGCCCTGGACGAACACCTTGTGCTCGTAGAGCGCGATCAACTGGCCCAGTACGGCCGGAGTCAGTTCGGCGGCCAGGATCGTGGTCGTCGGGTGGTTGCCCGCAAAGGTCTTGTGCGGGACCAGCGGTTCGGCGACGCCCTCCGCCCGGACCTCGTCCGGGGTCTTGCCGAAGGCCAGCGCCTGCGTCTGCGCGAAGAAGTTCGCCATCAGCAGGTCGTGCTGGGCGGCCAGCGCCGGCGACAGTTCGCCCACCGGCCGCGCGAAGCCGATGAAGTCCGCCGGGATCACCCGGGTGCCCTGGTGGATCAACTGGTAGTAGGCGTGCTGGCCGTTGGTGCCGGGCGTGCCCCACACCACCGGGCCGGTCTGCCAGTCCACCGGATTGCCCTCGCGGTCCACCGACTTGCCGTTGGACTCCATGTCCAGCTGCTGCAAGTACGCGGTGAACCGGGAGAGGTAGTGGCTGTACGGGAGCACCGCGTGCGACTGGGCATCGAAGAACGCCCCGTACCAGATCCCCAACAGGCCCAGCAGCAGCGGGGCGTTCTCCTCGGCCGGCGCCATGCGGAAGTGCTCGTCCATGGTGTGGAATCCGCCGAGCAGCTCCCGGAAGGCATCCGGGCCGATCGCGATCATCAGGGACAGCCCGATCGCGGAGTCGAAGGAGTAGCGTCCGCCGACCCAGTCCCAGAACTCGAACATGTTGGCCGTGTCGATGCCGAACGCGGAGACCTTCTCCTCGTTGGTGGACAGCGCCACGAAGTGCCGTGCCACGGCCGCCTCGTCGCCGCCGACGCCCGCGAGCAGCCATTCCCGCGCCGAAGTGGCGTTGGTGATGGTCTCGATGGTCGTGAAGGTCTTCGACGCGATGATGAAGAGCGTCTCGTGCGGGTCCAGGTCCCGCACGGCCTCGTGCAGGTCTGCGCCGTCCACGTTGGACACGAAACGGACCGTCAGGCCCCGGTCGGAGAAGGCGCGCAGCGCCTCGTACGCCATCGCCGGACCGAGGTCGGAGCCGCCGATGCCGATGTTGACGACGTTCTTGATGCGCTTGCCGGTGAAGCCGGTCCACTCCCCCGACCGGACCCGGTCGGCGAAGGCCGCCATCTTGTCGAGGACCGCGTGGACGCCGGGTACGACGTTCTCCCCGTCCACTTCGACGACCGCGTCGGCCGGTGCGCGCAGCGCGGTGTGCAGGACCGCCCGGTCCTCGGTCGTGTTGATCTTCTCGCCGCGGAACATGGCCTCGCGCAGCTCGGCCACGCCGGTCGCCGCGGCCAGTTCGCGCAGCAGTGTCAGCGTCTCGTCGGTCACGAGGTGCTTCGAGTAGTCGATGTGCAGGTCCGCGACCCGCAGGGTGTAGCCGGCGCCCCGGCCCGGATCCGTCTCGAACAGCTCCCGCAGATGCGTCTGCCCCAACTCGTCCCGGTGCTTGCCGAGTGCGTGCCACTCGGGCGTCCGGTTGAGCCTCGTACGGCCCTCCCGTCGCCCACCACCACCCTCGCTTGACGCGCCTCGCGCGGCGGCCTGGTTTGCGTTCATCTCGGACATCAACCCACTTCCTGTCCTGTCGTGCCCCGCCGGTTCCAACCTAAGGGATGGGAAGCGCACAACCGACACAAAGCAGCCCGGCCCGCAGGAGAGAAGACTCCTGCGGGCCGGGCCGTATGCCACTTCGGTCGTTCGGTGGGGACGCGTCAGATCTCGCCGCGCAGCTTGGCGAGCGCCTCGGCGAGGATCGCCTCGCCGTCGGCGTCCGTGCGCCGCTCCCGTACGTACGCCAGGTGCGTCTTGTACGGCTCGGTGCGCGGCGGCGCGGGCGGGTTGTCCCGGTCCTGGCCGGCCGGGAACCCGCAGCGCGGGCAGTCCCAGGTGTCCGGCACCTGTGCGTCGCTGGCGAAGCTCGGCTGCGTCTCGTGCCCGTTCGAGCACCAGAAGGAGATGCGCAGGCGGGGCGCGGACTCGCCGCGCTCGGCCTCACCCATCGGCCCCGCTCCGACCCGACTACCACGGATCGCGTTGCCACTTGCCACGGTCGTAACTCCCTGCGTGATGGTGCCGCGAAACGTGAGTGGATTCCGTCGCGGGCGCCCAAGTCTACGTAAGGCGGGCGCCCGTCCAGGAGTGGAGTTACCCATTCCAGACAAGAACGCCGGACCTCATGATAGGCCGGGGGGAGCCGACCGGACGGCCGGAATGGCCAGAACGGTTCAGCTGCCGGTCTTCATGAGCAGACCGAGCGCCACGATGCAGGCGAACCAGAGCAGACCGACCACGACGGTGATGCGGTCGAGGTTGCGCTCCGCGACCGAGGAGCCGCCGACCGACGACTGCATACCGCCGCCGAACATGTCGGAAAGACCGCCGCCCTTGCCCTTGTGCATCAGCACGAGCAGCATCAGCAGGGCGCTGAAGACGACCAAGGCGATCTCGAACCCCAAAATCACGGCTGATTCCTACTTTCTGGGCTTACTGGCTTTCCGGCTTTCCCGTATTGCCGATAACGAGCACGGGGGCCAGCGGCTGGTTCAGCCTGCTGGCCCCCGCAAGGGTACGACGGATCCGCCCTACCGCATACTCACGATGAACGTCACTGGTCGCGGAACCGGACGATCTTCACGAACTCGTCCGCGTCCAGCGCCGCGCCGCCGATCAGGGCGCCGTCGACGTCGGGCTGGGCCATGATCGCGGCGATGTTGCCGGACTTGACCGAGCCGCCGTACTGGATGCGGACCTTGTCGGCCAGCTCCTGCGAGTACAGCTCCGCGAGACGGCCGCGGATCGCGCCGCAGACCTCCTGCGCGTCCTCGGGGGTGGCGACCTCGCCGGTCCCGATCGCCCAGACGGGCTCGTACGCGATCACGATGGACTCGACCTGCTCGGCCGGGATGTCCTTGAGGCCGCCGTCGAGCTGGCTCAGCGTGTACGGGACCTGCTGGCCGGCCTTGCGGATGTCCAGGCCCTCGCCGACGCACAGGATCGGGGTGATCCCGTGCTTGTAGGCGGCCTTGACCTTGGCGTTGCAGATCTCGTCGCTCTCGCCGTGGTACTGGCGGCGCTCGCTGTGGCCGACGGCCACGAACGTGCACTTCAGCTTCGAGAGCATCGGTCCGGAGATTTCGCCGGTGTAGGCGCCGGAGTCGTGGGCCGAGATGTCCTGGGCACCGTACTTGATCTTCAGCTTGTCGCCGTCGACCAGGGTCTGGACCGAACGCAGGTCGACGAAGGGCGGCAGGACCGCGACCTCGACGAAGTCGTAGTCCTTGTCGGCCAGGGCGAAGGCGAGCTTCTGGACGTGGGCGATGGCCTCGAGGTGGTTGAGGTTCATCTTCCAGTTGCCCGCCATCAGCGGGGTACGGCCGGCGGTGTTCTCAGTCATCAGGGTTCAGACCTCCAGTGCGGCGAGGCCGGGGAGCGTCTTGCCCTCGAGGTACTCGAGGGAGGCGCCGCCACCGGTCGAAATGTGGCCGAAAGCGTTCTCGTCGAAGCCGAGCGTGCGGACGGCGGCGGCCGAGTCGCCACCGCCGACGACGGTGAAGGCGCTGCTGTCGACGAGGGCCTGCGCGATGGCGCGGGTGCCGCCGGCGTAGTCGGGGTGCTCGAAGACGCCCACGGGGCCGTTCCAGAAGACGGTCTCGGCGTCGGCGATCTTCGAGGCGTACAGCTCGCGGGTCCTGGGACCGATGTCCAGACCCTCCTGGTCGGCGGGGATCTTGTCCGCGTCGACGGTGATGAAGTCCGCCGGGGCCTTGGTCTTCAGGTCCGGGAAGTCCTTGGAGGCGAGGATGTCGACCGGGAGGACCAGCTCGACACCGTTCTTCTCGGCGCGCTCCATGTACTCCTTGACGACGTCCACCTGATCCTTCTGGAGCAGGGAGATGCCGACCTCGTAGCCCTTGGCGTAGAGGAAGGTGTACGCCATGCCGCCGCCGATGAGCAGGCGGTCGGCCTTGCCGAGCAGCTCGTCGATGACGGCGAGCTTGTCGGAGACCTTGGCGCCGCCGAGGATGACGACGTAGGGGCGCTTGACCTCGGCGGTCAGCTTCTTCAGGACGCCGACCTCGGTGGCGATGAGGTAGCCGGCCGCGTGCGGGAGGCGCGCGGGGAGGTCGAAGACCGAGGCGTGCTTGCGGTGGACAGCGCCGAAGCCGTCGCCGACGTAGATGTCGGCCAGCTCGGCGAGCTGGTCCGCGAAGGCGCCGCGCTCGGCGTCGTCCTTCGCGGTCTCACCGGCGTTGAAGCGGAGGTTCTCGATGACGGCGACCTGGCCGTCGGCGAGGTTCGCGACGGTCTCCTTGGCGGAGGCGCCGACGGTGTCGGTGGCGAACGCGACGTCCGTACCGAGCAGCTCGCCGAGGCGGGCGGCGGCGGGCGCCAGCGAGAAGGCGGGGTCCGGGGCGCCCTTGGGGCGGCCCAGGTGCGAGGCCACGACCACGCGGGCGCCGGCCTCGGCGAGCTTCGCGATGGTGGGCTGCACGGCGCGGATGCGGCCGTCGTCGGTGATCTCACCGTTCGAGAGCGGCACGTTCAGGTCGGCGCGTACGAAGACACGCTTGCCGGACACGCCCTCGGCGAGAAGTTCGTCGATCGTCTTCATGCTGTTTTCTACTCCTTTTCCCAGCCCAGGACTTTACCCGTGCGGGACGAGAGGGGTACGAGGCAAGCAACAGGGCCCGTACAGCGCTTCATCGCGCTGCCCGAGCCCCGGTGCTCACATCGTGGTGCCTGCCTTGGTGCTTAGAGCTGACCGCCGACGAACACGGTCAGGTCGACGAGGCGGTTGGAGTAGCCCCACTCGTTGTCGTACCAGCCGATGACCTTGACGCTCTTGCCCTGGACCATCGTCAGGGAGGAGTCGAAGGTGCAGGAGTACGGCCAGTTCACGATGTCGGAAGAGACGATCGCGTCCTCGGTGTAGTCCAGGATGCCCTTGAGCTGGCCCTGAGAGGCCTTCTGGAAGGCCGAGTTGACCTCGTCCTTGGTGACTTCGCGCTCGAGCTCGATGACGAGGTCGGTCACGGAACCGGTGGGGACCGGGACGCGCATCGCGATGCCGTCGAGCTTGCCCGCCAGCTCCGGGATGACCAGCGCGGTGGCCTTGGCGGCACCGGTGGTGGTCGGGATGATGTTCTCGGCGGCGGCGCGCGCCCGGCGCAGGTCCGAGTGCGGGAAGTCCAGGATGCGCTGGTCGTTCGTGTACGCGTGGACCGTCGTCATCATGCCCTTGACGATGCCGAAGTTCTCGAGGAGGACCTTGGCCATCGGCGCCACGCAGTTGGTGGTGCAGGAGGCGTTGGAGATGACGTGGTGGTTGGCCGCGTCGTACTTCTCCTGGTTGACGCCCATCACGATCGTGATGTCCTCGTCCTTGGCCGGAGCCGAGATGAGGACCTTCTTCGCGCCGGCCGCGATGTGCTTGGCGGCGTCGGCCTTCTTCGTGAAGATGCCGGTCGACTCGATGACGATGTCGGCGCCCAG
This sequence comes from Streptomyces sp. NPDC059957, assembly GCF_042730015.1. Lineage (NCBI taxonomy): Bacteria > Bacillati > Actinomycetota > Actinomycetes > Kitasatosporales > Streptomycetaceae > Streptomyces > Streptomyces sp. NPDC059957. The sequence continues at coordinate 130,102 of NZ_JBHWMB010000009.1, forward strand.
CTCGCCCCAGGGGAGGTTCGCGGGGTCGCGCTCGGCAAAGGTCTTGAAGGTGTTGCCGCCGACGGTGATGGTGTCGTCGGTGTGGCTGACCTCGGCCTTGAGACGGCCCAGGATCGTGTCGTACTTGAGGAGGTGAACCAGGGTTGCGTTGTCAGTCAGGTCGTTGACACCGACGATCTCGATGTCCGCTCCCTGCTCCAGGAGCGCCCGGAAGTAGTTGCGGCCAATTCGGCCAAAACCATTGATGCCTACGCGGATCGTCACGAACCGATCTCCTCGTTGGTGCGCCGGCCTGTCCGCCAGCGAGCTGTATGGGATGTCCCCGACCGCTTACGACACTACCTCTCCGTGAGCTTCGGAGTGACATCGACCATCCTGTGACACGCCCCGAAGCCCCGCACTCCAAGACGAGTACGGGACCTCGGGGACTTTGTGCCCGGTCACTCACGGTGAGCCCGGTCGGGGGCTCTGATCAGTGGTTCAGCGAGCGGAGCGCCTTACTGACGAGTACGGCGCGGTCGGCCGCGGCCGGCACGTGTTCCAGGCCGAAGCCCAGGAGCACGGTGTCACGCGTAGTGACGGAGGCGTAGGACTTGAACAGCTCGCCCGACCGGGACCAATCGCCCGGAACATCAGGGCTTCCGGCAGGTGCGCCCTGGGCGGTCCAGACACCGAACGAGGACTCGAAGCCCTCGACCGCCTGGTCGGCGCCGCCGATCGAGACGCGGGCCTCGTCCGCGAAGACTCCGCGGCCGCCCGAGCCCGGGTCGGTGATGTAGGCGAGGGAGACCTCGACGGTCTTGCCCGCGTACGCGCTCAGGTCGAAGGAGACCTGCTTCCAGCCGCCGGAGGAGGCGGTGAAGGAGTTCCAGGTGCCGCTGGTGCCCTGCGGGGTGCAGCCCCCGGCGTCGAGGGTGAGGTAGCGGCGCAGGAACGGGTGGCCGTTGATGAAGAACCCGGCCCCGCACTCCTCGGGAACGGTGGTGGTGGTCAGGCCGCCCAGCTCGGGCAGGGTGGTCCAGTCGTCGCCGCCCGCGGTACGGGACTCCAGGACCGCGTGGTCGTAGCCCTCCTCGGTGTTCCAGTTCAGCGCCATCTTGAGCTTCGGCTGGTCGGCCGCGGTGACCCCGGTGAGGTCGATGGTGCGGGTGAGGCGCTTCCAGTCGTCGTCGGCGTGCGTGGCCGAGGCCATCGAGGCGCCGGCGTACGGGGCGTACGGGTTCACGACTCCGGCGTACTGGCCCGACTGCGCGCTCTTGAACTGCGGGAACTGCGCCGCGGGCAGGGTGTCGGAGGTGACCGTGTAGGAGCCCGGGCGGTCGAGCGGGTTGCCCGCGGCGTCGCCGAGGGCGCCCTTGGCTCCGGTCAGGGAGCCCGCGCCGGTGAAGCCGGTGGGACCGGTGACCCCGGCGCGGCCGTAGGCGCCGAGGAAGTACTGGCTGAAGTCGTTGGTCACGGCGCGGCCGACCTGGGCGTTGCCGCCCGCCAGCTCGCCGGCCTCGATCAGCTTGCCGCCCTCGTTGAGGAAGTCGCGTACCGCCAGCTGGGTGTCGCCGCCCGGGGACTTGGCCCCGGTGTAGTGGACGGCCGTACGGAAGTGGGAGAGGGCTCCGAGGTGGTGCGGGGCGCCCTGGACGGCCACGTCCCAGACCGCCGCGCTCTTGCCGTTGGCGCGCAGGGCGTCGACGTAGGACTGCGCGTGCTGCGCCGGGGCGCCTTCCTCGGCGATCACCAGCACGTCGGCGCGGGGCCGCGCGGCCACCGTGTACGTGAAGTGCTCGCTGGAGACCTGCTTGCCGCGGTCGCGACCGGTGAACCAGACCTCGACCTTGTCGCCGGGCTTGGCGCCCTCGACCTCGGCCCGGTACTCGTCGAACCAGCTGTTGTCCTCCCCGCCGTAGACCTCACCGCCCTTCCAGGCCTCGAGGTCCTCGTCGTGGGTGCGGCCCCCGTTGATGCGGTAGTTGAGCTCCTTGTCCTTCAGTGCCTTGCGGGCCGTGACGGCCACCTTCTGGTCCTCGCCGCGGGCCGCGTAGGAGGTGGTGAAGGGGTCGAGGGTGAAGTCCGCGGCGGTCAGGCCCAGCGAGGACTTCGGCTGGTCCGGACGCTCGGCGCTCTCGGCCACGGAGAGCGCGAAGTTGATGTTCTTCGCGAACTCGGCCTGGATGAGCTTCTCGTCGTCCGGGAAGTTGAATCCGGAGGCGCAGTCCTCGGGCTTCCACTGGTCGTCCGGGTCGATCGCGGAGGCCGTCTGGCAGGTGGTCATCTCCGGCGTGAACATCATGATGCCGTTGGCGTTGGCGGCGTGCCCGTCGGCCTCGCCGTTGGTGGTGTAGAGCTCGGAGGAGACCTGTGGGTAGTAGCCGGGGACGGCCGGGTTCTCCGGCGTGCCGGCGAGGGCCTTGTAGGCGACGTCGTCGGGGGTGGGGGTGGCCACCTGCCAGCCCACGCCGTAGAGGATCAGCTCGGCCGCGGAGTGGTAGTTGATGCCGTATTCGAAGCCGATGCGCTTCTGGAACCTGTCGAGGGCGACGGTCTCGGGCTCGGAGGAGGCCTTGGCGCCGCGGTAGGTCTCGCTCGACTCGTTGGGCGAGGAGCCCTCGTTGTCGTAGCCCCACTTGTAGGCGAAGTTGCGGTTGAGGTCGACGCCGTCGCCCGCGGTGATCTTGCCGTCGGCGTTGTTGTCGCGCAGGTTCTTGCGCCACAGCCGCTGGCCGTCGGGGGCGAAGGTGTAGTCGTAGCCGTCGGGGTTGGCGGAGAGCAGGAACCACAGCTCGGTGGAGTCCACCAGCTTGGTGATCCGCTGGTCCTTGCCGTAGTTGTCGAGGGTGTGGTGCATCAGCCGCCGGGTCATCTCGGGAGTGATCCACTCACGGGCGTGCTGGTTCGACATGTAGAGCGTGGAGGGCTTGGCGCCGTCCCTGGACTTCTTGGCGTTCTTGGTGACCTTGAGGGCGAGGATGTCCTTGCCCTGGACGGTCTTGCCGATGGAGACGACCTTGGTGAGGCCCGGGTTCTCCTGGGCGGTGCGCAGGATCTCCTCCTGGAGCCCGCCCTTGCCGCTGTACGGGCGGAAGACCCCGTCGCCGGCCGCCAGCGAGCGTGCCGCGGCCTTGGCCCCGACCTTGCGTTCGGCGAGCTTGATCCCCTGCGCCGCCAGTTCCTCGGCCTGTCCGCCGGTGAGGAAGAGCTCGACCTTGGCGGTCCCGGTCTCCGGGGCGCGTTCGGAGAGCTCGTGCGCGTCCTGGCCGGCCGCCAGGACCAGCGGGACCTGCTCCTTGGTGATGTCGGCGTCGTAGACCCGCACCTCGTCGGCGGCGGACTTGTCCGCCGGACCGGGCTGGGCCTGGGCCGCTGCGGGTAGTGCGGCGAGTGTGGTGCCGAAGACGAATGCGCTTGCGGCGAGGATCGATCTCGCGCGGTGCCTCATGTGCCCCCCTGGGCGTCGTCTGCCACGTAAGCCTCCGTCTGCCACGAAGGCTTCGGACGACAGGCTCACGACCAGCCCATGCTCATGTCAATGGGGCATACCGGAAAGGGGCCCGCACGAGTGATCGTGCGGGCCCCTTTCGGAGGCGGTTTTCGCTCAGCCGGCCATGTTGTCGGCCAGCTCCTCGCTGTCGCTGAGGTCGAGGTTCGACTCGGTGCCCGGGATCCCGAGGTCCTGGGCCCGCTTGTCGGCCATCGCCAGCAGGCGGCGGATCCGGCCCGCGACCGCGTCCTTGGTCAGCGGCGGGTCGGCGAGCGCGCCCAGCTCCTCCAGGGAGGCCTGCTTGTGCTCCATGCGCAGCCGGCCGGCCGCGGCGAGGTGCTCGGGGACCTCCTCGGCGAGGATCTCCAGGGCACGCTGCACCCGGGCTCCGGCGGCCACCGCGGCCCGCGCCGAGCGGCGCAGGTTGGCGTCGTCGAAGTTGGCGAGGCGGTTCGCGGTGGCGCGCACCTCGCGCCGCATCCGCCGCTCCTCCCAGGCCAGCACCGAGTCGTGGGCGCCGAGGCGGGTCAGCAGGGCGCCGATGGCGTCCCCGTCCCGTACGACGACCCGGTCCACGCCGCGGACCTCACGGGCCTTCGCGGCGATGGAGAGCCGGCGGGCGGCGCCGACAAGGGCCAGGGCGGCCTCCGGACCGGGGCAGGTGACCTCCAGGGAGGAGGAGCGGCCCGGCTCGGTCAGCGAGCCGTGGGCCAGGAAGGCCCCGCGCCAGGCCGCCTCGGCGTCACAGGTGGCCCCGGAGACCACCTGGGGGGGCAGACCCCGGATCGGACGGCCGCGGCCGTCCACGAGGCCGGTCTGGCGGGCGAGCTGGTCACCGCCGGCGACCACCCGCACCACGTACCGGTTGCCCCGGCGCAAGCCGCCCGGAGCCATGATCACCAGATCCGAGGAGTGTCCGAAGATCTCCAGGATGTCCTTGCGCAGGCGGCGGGCCGCGATCCCCGCGTCCAGTTCCGCCTCGATGACGATCCGGCCGCTCACCAGGTGCAACCCGCCCGCGAACCGAAGGATCGCCGAGACCTCCGCCTTCCTGCAGCAGGTGCGGGTGACAGGCAGGCGGGCGATCTCATCCTTCACCGCGGGCGTCATCGCCATGGGCCGATCCTTCCATGCATCCGAAAAATACGGTCGTACGCGGCGGCAAGCAGCTCCGGATCATGCTTCGGAGAGCCGTCCAGCCGGGCAACCGGCGCCAGCTCGACCGCGGCACCGAACCGTTTTGCGGCATCGGCGAGGGACTCGCGATCGGGCACGGCAGCCTGATCGGCCAGCACCACGTCCAGGGCGAGTTTAGGGGCGTGTCGGGCCAAAACCTCCAAATGACGCTGCGGAGAGAAGCCCTCTGTTTCGCCGGGTTGTGGTGCGAGGTTCAGCGAGAGCACCCTTCTGGCCTTGGTCTCGACCAGCGCGTCGAGCAATTCGGGCACCAGCAGGTGCGGAATCACCGACGAGAACCAGGACCCCGGACCGAGTACGACCCAGTCCGCGTCGAGCACCGCCGCGACCGCTTCCGGCACCGCCGGCGGGTCGCTCGGCACCACCTGTACGGAGAGCACCTCGCCGGGGGTCAGCGCCACGGTGGCCTGCCCCCGTACGGTGTCCACGTCCTCGGGGCGGGCCGGATCATGGCCCTTGACCAGGGCCTGGAGCTCCAGCGGGACCGCCGACATCGGCAGCACCCGGCCCTGGGCGCCGAGCAGCTTGCCGACGAGGTCCAGGGCCTGGACGGGGTCGCCGAGCTGTTCCCACAGGGCGACGATCAGCAGGTTGCCGACGGCGTGCTCGTGCAGGTCGCCCTTGGACTGGAAGCGGTGCTGGATGACCCGCGACCAGGTCTGGCCCCAGTCGTCGTCACCACACAGCGCGGCCAGCGCCTTGCGCAGGTCGCCGGGCGGCAGGACCCCGAGCTCCTCGCGCAGCCTGCCGCTGGAGCCGCCGTCGTCGGCGACGGTGACGACGGCGGTCAGCTCGCCCGTGATCCGGCGCAGGGCGGTCAGCGAGGCCGAGAGGCCCATGCCGCCGCCCAGCGCCACGACCTTGGGCGAGACCGCCTCGGGGGCCTCGCCCCGGCGCAGGCCCGTGCGGCCCGCAGGATCCTCGCCCTTGCCGGTGGTGAGCCGGCGCAGGCGGCGGAGCCGCATGGTACGTCCGGTCACTCGCGCCCCATGTCCCTGTGGACGACGACGGTCTCGACTCCTTCGGAGGCGAGGCGGGCGGCGAGCTTCTCCGACATGGCGACGCTGCGGTGCTTGCCGCCGGTACAGCCGACCGCGATGGTCACGTACCGCTTGCCCTCGCGGCGGTAGCCGGTGGCGATGAGCTGGAGCAGCTCGGTGTAGCGGTCGAGGAACTCCTTGGCGCCGGGCTGGCTGAAGACGTAGCCCGACACCTCCTCGTTGAGGCCGGTGAAGGGGCGCAGCTCCGGGACCCAGTGCGGGTTGGGGATGAAGCGGCAGTCGACGACGAGGTCGGCGTCGACGGGGAGCCCGTACTTGTAGCCGAAGGACATGACGGTGGCCCGCAGCTCGGGCTCCTCGTCGCCGGCGAACTGGGCGTCCATCTTGGCGCGCAGCTCGTGCACGTTCAGGCTGGAGGTGTCGATGACCAGGTCGGCGTCGCCGCGCAGCTCGCGCAGCAGGTCGCGCTCGGCGGCGATGCCGTCGACGATGCGCCCGTCGCCCTGGAGCGGGTGGGGGCGGCGGACCGACTCGAAGCGGCGGACGAGGGCGTCGTCCGAGGACTCCAGGAAGACGATCCGCCGGGTGACCCCGCGGGTCTCCAGGTCGGCGAGGGATTCGCGCAGCGCGTCGAAGAACTGGCGGCCTCGGACGTCGACGACGACGGCGATGCGCGCCACATTGCCCTGCGAGCGGGCGCCGAGTTCCACCATGGTGGTGATCAGCGCGGGCGGGAGGTTGTCGACGACGAACCAGCCGAGGTCCTCCAGGCACTTTGCCGCCGTACTGCGGCCGGCCCCGGACATACCGGAGATGATCACCAGCTCGGGGATGGCCGCCTCGGCGGTATCTCCGGGCTCCACTGTCGTGCCCGTACTCACCTGTGCTCCGTCTCGGTCGTACTCGGATGCGATGTCTTCGGTGCCACTTCCGGAATCCTGCTCGGATCCTCGGCCCTGGCGGGTCTCGCGCTCGGTCATTGCTCGGTCCCCCGATCGGATGCTGCTCCCGCGGACGCGGGGGTCTCATCCTCAATGATCTCCCCGGTCGCCGTATTGACGGCGGGACCGGCGGGAACGGCCTGGGCGAGGGCCACGGCCACGGTCTCGGCCGTCTTGCGGCCTATGCCCGGGACCTCGCAGATCTGGTCGATTGTCGCCTGTCTCAGCTTTTTCACCGAACCGAAGTGCTTGATCAGGGCCAGCCTGCGGCTCTCGCCGAGCCCGGGAACCTCGTCGAGAGGGCCGGCCTTCAGCCGTTTGCCCCGCTTGTTGCGCTGGTACTGGATGGCGAACCGGTGGGCTTCGTCACGGACCCGCTGGAGCAGGTACAGGCCCTCGCTGCTGCGGGGCAGCACCACCGGGTCGTCCTCCCCGGGCAGCCAGACCTCCTCCAGCCGCTTGGCGAGGCCGCACACGGCGACGTCGTCGATCCCCAGCTCCTCCAGGGCCCGCTTGGCGGCGGCCACCTGCGGCTGCCCGCCGTCGACCACGACGAGCTGCGGCGGGTACGCGAAGCGCCGGGGGCGCCCGTCGTCCTCGGGCTGCTGCCCGTCGTCACCGTCCTCGGGGGACCACTCCCCCGTCTTCAGCTTCTCCTGGAGGTAGCGGCGGAAGCGCCGGGAGACCACCTCGTGCATGGAGCGGACGTCGTCCTGGCCCTCGAAGGACTTGATCTGGAAGCGCCGGTACTCTCCCTTGCGCGCCAGCCCGTCCTCGAAGACGACCATGGAGGCCACGACGTCGTCGCCCTGCAGGTGGGAGATGTCGAAGCACTCGATGCGCAGCGGCGCGCCGTCGAGCTCCAGCGCCTCGGCGATCTCCTCCAGGGCCCGCGAGCGGGTGGTGAGGTCGGAGGCGCGCTTGGTCTTGTGCAGGGCGAGGGACTGCTGGGCGTTGCGGTGGACGGTCTCCATCAGCGCCTTCTTGTCCCCGCGCTGCGGGATGCGCAGGCTCACCTGCGAGCCGCGCCGCTCGGCGAGCCATTGGCTCAGGGCCGGGGTGTCCTCGGGCAGGGCCGGGACCAGCACCTCCTTGGGGACGGCCTCGCCCTTCTCCTCCCCGTACAGCTGCTGGAGGGCGTGCTCGACCAGCCCGGCGGTGTCGACGGCCTCGACTTTGTCGGTGACCCAGCCGCGCTGGCCCCGGACCCGGCCGCCGCGGACGTGGAAGATCTGCACGGCCGCTTCGAGCTCGTCCTCGGCGACCGCGAACAGGTCGGCGTCGGTGGCGTCGGCGAGCACGACCGCGTTCTTCTCCATCGCCCGGCGCAGGGCCCCTATGTCGTCGCGCAGCCGGGCGGCCTTCTCGTACTCCATCTCCTCCGCGGCCTCGTGCATCTGCTGTTCGAGGCGGGTGAGGTAGGTGCCGGTGCGGCCGGCCATGAAGTCGCAGAAGTCCTCGGCGAGTTCGCGGTGCTCCTCGGGGGTGACCCGGCCGACGCAGGGCGCGGAGCACTTGCCGATGTAGCCGAGCAGGCAGGGGCGGCCGATCTGGGCGGACCGCTTGAACACCCCGGCGGAGCAGGTGCGGACGGGGAAGACCCGGAGCATCAGGTCGACGGTCTCGCGGATGGCCCAGGCGTGCCCGTACGGGCCGAAGTAGCGCACGCCCTTCTTCTTGGGCCCGCGCATGACCTGGACCCGCGGGTAGTCCTCGTTCATGGTGACGGCGAGGGAGGGGTAGCTCTTGTCGTCCCGGTACTTGACGTTGAACCGGGGGTCGAACTCCTTGATCCAGGAGTACTCGAGCTGGAGCGCCTCGACCTCGGTGGAGACCACGGTCCACTCGACGGCGGCGGCCGTGGTCACCATGGTGGCGGTACGGGGGTGCAGTCCGGCGAGGTCCTGGAAGTAGCTGGCCAGCCGTTGGCGCAGGCTCTTGGCCTTCCCGACGTAGATCACCCGGCGGTGCTCGTCGCGGAACTTGTAGACCCCCGGGGAGTCGGGAATCTGCCCCGGCTCGGGGCGGTAGCTGGAAGGGTCGGCCATGCCAACCACCCTACTGTCGCCCGCCGACAAGCGGGCCGAGGCCGTCTCTTTCGGATCTTGCCGGTCAGGCCAGATC
>NZ_JBHWMB010000009.1:138846-163179 GCF_042730015.1 Streptomyces sp. NPDC059957
TTTTCAGCCTTTTCCGGACCGAACAGACCAGAAAGGACGGTCCCCGCCCCAGAGGTGTCTGGCCGCCCGGCGGGCTGCCGGGCGGACGGGCCCCCTCGTGTGGCTACGCCCGCACCACCCGCTGCCGCCGGGCGTGCCGGACGGCCACCCCGCCGGCCGCGCCCAGCGCCAGAGCCACGGCCGCGGCGGTCATCGGGAGTCCGGTGAGGGCGGACCCGGTCCGGGCCGCGGACGTTTCCGCCGCCGTGGCTTCCGTGGGGGCGAAGCCACCGGCCTTCCCGGACTTGCCGTAGGCGGATCCCGGCAGCTTGTCCCCGTAGGCCTTCACGACCCGGGTCCGGTAGGCGGCCAGGCTCGTGCCCCGCGCGCCCACGGCCGTGGCCGCGTCCTCGTCCAGGGGCAGGACCCGCTCGCCGCCCGCCACGTACCAGGCGTCGATCTGCGGTTCGCGGAACACGGTCCCGCCGGGGAGTTTCGCCGCGCCGAGCCGTGCGTAGCGGAACTCGTCGTCGCCGGTGGCGATGTTCACCACCTGCCAGCCCGCTTCGGTCTTCGCGGTCCACAGGGCGGCCTGCTGTCCATCGGAGGAGACGGCCTTGCTGGCGAGGAACTCCAGGCGGGCCACGCTCGCGCCCGCCTTCCCCGCGACGAACTCCGGGGAGAGGTAGTGCACGGGAACCGTCTCGCCCTCGATGCGGGGCTGCGCGGCGGCGAGCGAGACCTTGCCCTCGCGGGCGAAGAAGCGGGACAGGGTGGCGAGCGTGTCGGGGGCCGCCGCCGTCCGCCCGGCGGCGGCGAGGTTCTCGGCGGTGGCGCTCTGGGGCTGCGGTACGGGCGCCGCGGACGCCTGGGTGGGGGCCAGGGCCAGTACGGCGGTCGCGGCGACGGCCGCGGCGGCGAGACGGGGGTTCATGAGGCGGGGATTCATGACGCGGGGATTCATGAGGTCACGCCCCGATCCGGTAGAGCGAGTGGGTCCAGGAGAAGGTGCTGTTGTCCACGTACCAGGCGTGGGAGGCCCAGTTGTAGCGGTCGCTGGAGGGCCACGGGTCTCCCCAGTACACCCAGCTGTTCGCGGTGTCGTAGCCGTAGATCACGTGCATGTGGCCACCGCCGTTGGACCACTGGATGCGGGTCTCGATCGGGCGGTTGGCGTTGATCTCGGTCTGCACGGTGGAGTACTGGAGCCAGCCGTTGACGTAGGAGCCGGCGTTGATGCCGGCCCAGCGCAGGCCGGTCTGCACATTGCCGAGGGTGGCCTGGTTGTTGGGGCAGTCGTAGCCCTGCTGGCGGTTGAAGGCGGCGTTGCAGAACTGGTTCTGGCTGTAGGTGCGGCCGAACCAGGTGGCGATGGTGTTGCCGCCGGCGGCCCAGCACCAGTTGGTCTTCTGCTGGGCCTGCATGGTGATGTTCAGCCGCTTGGACGCCAGGGCCGAGCTCTCGGCGGGGGCGGCGGCGACTGAGGAAGTGGCGGTCGTGGTGCCCGTACCGGCGGCGGCATCGGCGGCGGTGGCGGCAGCGGTGGGCAGGGCGAGGAGCAGGGCGGTGATGAAGGCGGCCAGGGTGAGCCGCCGGTTCGTGTGGCGCATCGCGTTCCTCCCGATGTGGGGAGTGGGGGTGGAGGAGCGCGTCCGGACGCTGTGGAGGAGCATCGGGGTGTTGTCGGGAACAGGTCAACACGCTTCAATACGGCGTGACATCGCGGTGTGAACGGTGGGGCCAGAGTGTGAACGTCCGCCGTCACCCCACCTGCCCCCACCGGGACCACGGGCGCCACCCGCCGGACCGCCCGCACCCCGCCGCGTGAACGTTCACAGGAGGAGCCGCCATGCGGTCCAGCGCGAACGGCACCTTCTCGGCCGGCGCCCCTGCGGCCGTCTCGGCTTCGAGCCGCTCCCTTCCGGCCGCCTCCCCTTCGGCCGGCTCCCCTTCGGCCGCCTCCCCTTCGGCCGGCTCCCCTTCGGCCGGCTCCCCTTCGGCCGGCTCCCCTTCGGCCGGCTCCCCTTCGAGCGGCTCCCCTTCGGAGACCGCCCGCGCGCAGGGCGCCCGGGATCTGCCGCGCCTGCTGCGCGACGGCCCCTTCCACCTCGCGCTCCGCGCCGCCCTCACCGCCCGCGGCCTGCCCCTGCACCGGGTGCAGCACCGGCTCGCGGCCCGCGGCATCAAGCTCGGGGTGACCAGCCTCAGTTACTGGCAGCAGGGCGCCCGGCGGCCGGGCCGCCCCGAGTCCCTGAAGGCCGTACGGGCCCTGGAACAGATCCTGGATCTGCCCGAGGGAGCCCTGCTGCGGCTGCTGGCCGCGCCGGATCCCGCCGCCCCGGGGACGGCCCGGCCGCCCGCGCGTTCGTACCGGGCGCTGTTCAGCGTGGGCGCGGCCGTGGAGGAGCTGCTGGCCGGCATGGAACTGCCCGCCGACGGCGGCCTGCACACCGTCGGCCACCACGAGCGGGTGCGGATCGGGCCCGCCGGGGAGCTGCTCGGCCGCGAATCGCAGCACGTCGTACGGGCCCACCGCGACGGGGTCGACCGGTACATCGCGGTCCACCACGGCGACCCTGGCTGCGATCCGGAGCGGATCCGGGTCCGGGCCGACGAGAACTGCCGGACCGGGCGGATCCGCCGCCATCCCGAAGCGGAGCTGGTCGTCGCCGAGCTGCTCTTCGACGCCCGGCTGCGGGCCGGGGACACCTACGTCTTCGGCTACGGCTTCGAGGACGGCACCGCGGGCCGCAGCACCGAGTACGTGCGCGGCTTCAGCTACACCGGCGGGCAGTACGTGCTCCAGGTCCGCTTCGACGAGGCGGCCCTGCCGGTGCGCTGCCGCCGCTTCACTCGCAGCGGACCGGACGCCCCGCGCGGGCGGCTCGCGGACCTGAACCCGAGCGGACCGCACCGGGCCGTGCACCTGGTGGAGCAGGGGGTGCGGCGCGGGATCCTGGGGATCGGGTGGGACTGGGAGTGAGCGCCGGCGCGGCGCCTCCCGAGCCCTCCGTCAGCCCGCGACGAGCTTGCCGCCCTCCACCTTCACCGGAACCTCCGGCAGCGGAGCGGCGGCCGGGCCGCGCAGCACCTTGCCCGTGGTCACGTCGAAGCGGCTGCCGTGGCAGGGGCAGTTGCCCTCACCCTCGACGATCTTGTCCAGCACGCAGCCGGAGTGGGTGCACTGGGCGCTGAAGGCCTTGTACTGGCCCGCCTCCGCGCAGCTGACCACGAGCTTCTTCTCCCGGAACAGCTTCGCGCCGCCGACCGGCACCTCGGCCGCCGCACCCAGCTCGACGGGTTCGGTGGGAACCGCCGGGGTGCCTCCCCCGCTGTTGGTCTCGGTGGAGCAGGCCGTCAGCGCAGCACCGCCGCCGACGGCTCCGACGATCGCGGCGGCGCCCTTGAGGACGGTACGGCGGGCGGCGGACTGCGAGGCGGACATGCGGTTCTCCCGGAGTGAGGACGGATCGAGGACGCGGCGGGGCCCGCATCGGCCCGGCCGGGCCCGGCGGGCCCACCCGACGATACCCGCGCCCGATGGGATACCTTCCCCCGCGTGATCGTCGTCGGTGGAGAAGCCCTGATCGACCTGGTGCCCGTCGCGCAGCCGCCGGGCGCCCTGCTGCCGCGGCCGGGCGGCGGACCGTACAACACCGCCGTCGCGCTGGGCCGGCTCGGCGTCCGGACCGCCTTCTGCTCCCGCGTCTCGACGGACGGCTTCGGCGCCTCGCTGCTCGACGGGCTGCGCGCGGCCGGGGTGGACCTCTCCCTGGTCCAGCGCGGACCGGAGCCGACCACGCTGGCGGTGCCCTCGCTGGCCCCGGACGGCTCGGCGGCGTACGGCTTCTACGTCGAGGGCACGGCCGACCGGCTGTTCCGGCTGCCGCCCGCGCTCCCCGAGGGGGTACGGGCCCTCGCGCTCGGTACCTGCTCGCTGGTGCTGGAGCCTGGGGCCAGTGCCTACGAGACCCTGCTGCGCCGGGAGTCCGGGCGCGGGCTGCTGACCCTGCTCGACCCCAACATCCGCCCGGCCCTGATCGCCGACCCGGCGGCCTACCGGGCCCGCTTCCTGTCCTGGCTGCCGCACGTCGGCGTGCTGAAGCTGTCGGAGGAGGACGCGGCGTGGCTGGGCGGCGGCGCGGGCGACTGGCTGGCGGCCGGCCCCTCCGCGGTGGTGCTCACCCGGGGCGCCGGCGGCCTGACGGTGTGGACGCGGGAGGGCGCGGAGCACTCGGTGCCCGCACGCCGGGTCTCGGTGGTGGACACCATCGGCGCGGGCGACACCGTGAACGCGGCCCTGCTCCACCGGCTCGCGGCCGGCGCGGGGGGCCCGGGTCCGGTGGACTGGCCCGCGGTGCTGTCCTACGCCGCCGCGGCGGCCGCGCTGACCTGCACCCGGGCGGGCGCGGAGCCTCCGTACGCCTCCGAGCTCAGCGGAGCGCGGCCCACACCGTAGCGGCCACCGCGGGGGCGAACTCCTCCACCGGCCCGACCGTGTCGGGCCCGGAGAAGTGCAGGAAGAAGGCCCGCTGGAAGCAGGCGCCGAGCAGCAGCGCGGCGGCGGCGGCCGGGTCGGCGTCGGGGCGCAGCCGACCGCGTTCGAGTTCGCGGAACAGGTGGCCGGTGAGGGCCTCCAGCACCACGTGCGGACCCGCACCGATGCTCCGTACGCCCTCGCGGTGGCGGGTGAGCAGGACGGGATCGGCGAAGAGCGAGCCGAACATGGGCATGGCATCGGCGTAGAAGAGCGAGGCGTACCGGGCGATCTCGGTCAGCCGCTCTTCGACGGGCTGGTCCCCCGGGTCGCTGGTCAGGGCCGCCATCATCGCTCCGGCGTTGGGGCGGCGCTCCATCAGCACGCGGACGAACAGCTCTTCCTTGTTCGCGAAGTACTTGTAGAGCGCGGCCTCCGAGCAGCCCGCCTCACGGGCGATGGCCTTCGTGGTGGCGTTGGCCAGGCCGGTGGTGCGCATCAGGGTCTCGGCCGCATCGAGCAGGCGCTCCGGGGTGGACCGGCTTGACTTTGGGGTGAGCATTCACTCACCATAACGGAAGCGGGGGTGAGTGAGCACTCACCCACCCCTTCTCGGTCATGCACCACACGTCATGCGCCACACGTCATGCGTCACGCAAATGTGGGAGCCAGGATGAAACTCACGGTGTTCGGAGCCACGGGCGGAATCGGCCACGAGGTGGTCCGCCAAGCACTCGAAGCGGGTCACGAGGTGACGGCGGTCGTCCGCGACCCGGCTCGGCTGGACGTACCGGCACACGAACGGCTGCGGGTGGCGGTCGTGCGGGACCTGTCCGACGAGGACGCGCTCGTCCCGGTGCTGGAGGGACAGGAGGCGGTGGTCTCCGCGCTCGGCCCGACGAGCAACAAGCAGGCCCGGCTCACCCCGGTTGCGGGGCCGGCCCTGCGGTCGATCGTCTCCGCGATGGACCGGGCCGGGGTGAGCCGCCTGTCGGCGGTCAGCGCGGCGCCGGTGGGTCCGCAGTCGCCGCGGGACGGCGCGCTCACCCGGGTGGTCGTCTACCCGCTGCTGCGCAGGGCGCTGCGGGACGTGTACGCGGACCTCACCGTCATGGAGGCGGCGATCGCCGCGAGCCGTACGCAGTGGACGGTGATCCGGCCGCCGCGGCTGCTGAACCGGCCGTTCACGGGGGCGTACCGCAGGGCGGTCGACGCCAACGTCCCGGGCGGCAAGGTGATCGCACGGGCCGACGTCGCCGACGCCCTCCTGACCGCCCTGTCCGACCCCTCGACGTCGGGCCACGCCATCGGCGTCGCCGCCTGACGGCCTCGCGCACGGTCCCCTGTTGATCGGCGAGGGTACGAAAGCCCGCGGCCGTCCCCCGCGGGGGTGGGCATGGTCATCGATGGGGACGACGACGCGGGCGCTCGCGCCTTCCGGCCGGGACCCCACCCCGAACGGCGGTTCCCGTCGTGCGGGGCACGGCCCCGGCCGGGAGGGTGACGGCATGGGCCACTGGTGGTACCGCAATGTCCTGGAGCCGGGGAAGCTGCCGCTGCTCCTCGCGCTGGCGGCGTTCGTCGCCGCCTTCACCGTGACCCGGGTCATCACCCGGATGATCCGCGCGGGCAAGGGGCCGTTCCGCAACGTCACTCCGGGCGGGCTGCACATCCACCACGCCGTTCCGGGAGTGATCCTGATGACCGTCGGCGGTTTCACGGGCATCGCCGCGGCCGGCCGGTCGGGGTGGGGGGCCGCGGTGGCGGCAGTCTTGTTCGGGATGGGGACGGGGCTGGTCCTGGACGAGTTCGCGTTGATCCTGCACCTGAGCGACGTCTACTGGACCAAGCAGGGCACGATCAGCATCGAGGTCGTGATCATGACCACGGCGCTTGCGTCGTTGTTGCTCTGCGGGTTCCTTCCGCTGGGGGTGGACGGGCTGACGCCCGATGAGGAGCGCAACCGGCTGACGGCGGTCGCCACGGTGGTGGTGAACCTGCTGTTCGCGGTCGTGGCCCTGTTCAAGGGGAAACCCCGGATGGCCGTTCTCGGCGCGGTCGTTCCGCTCATCGCGATGGTCGCCGCCGTACGGCTGGCCCGTCCGGCGTCCCCATGGGCCCGCCGCCTCTACGGCGGCCGGGCCAAGACCCGCGCCCGGGCCCTCAAGCGGGCCTATCACCACGACCGGCGCTGGAACGGACTGCGGCGCCGCGTGGACTACCTCATCGGCGGCGCGCCCAGCCAGTAGCAGCCCGGGAGGCGGCGCCGCCCCCGACAACGGGACGGGCGCCGCCTCCGAGGGGCTACGCCTTGCGCGCCCTCGCGGCCTTCTTCGCAGGCGCCGCGGCCGCTGCCTTCTTCGCGGCAGCGGCGGGAGCCGCCTTCTTCCGCGCGGCCACCTTCTTCACCGGCCGGGCCGGCTCGGAGGCGGCGTCGGAGATGCGGTCCGCGCCCAGGATGTCCCGCAGGAACTTGCCCGTGTGGCTCGCGCCCACCGAGGCGACCTGCTCGGGCGTGCCCTCGGCGACGACGAGGCCGCCTCCGTACCCGCCCTCGGGGCCCATGTCCACGACCCAGTCAGCGGTCTTGACGACATCGAGGTTGTGCTCGATGACGATCACCGTGTTGCCCTTGTCGACCAGCCCGGACAGCACCTTGATGAGCTTCGAGATGTCCTCGAAGTGCAGACCCGTCGTCGGCTCGTCCAGGACGTACACCGTCCGGCCCGTCGACCGCTTCTGGAGCTCCGAGGCCAGCTTCACGCGCTGCGCCTCGCCGCCCGAAAGCGTCGGCGCCGACTGGCCGAGGCGGACGTATCCGAGCCCGACCTCGTTCAGCGTCTTGAGGTGCCGCGAGATCGTCGGGACCGCCTCGAAGAACCCGGCGGCCTCCTCGATCGGCATGTTCAGGACCTCGGCGATGGACTTGCCCTTGTAGTGGACCTCCAGCGTCTCCCGGTTGTACCGGTCGCCGTGGCAGACCTCGCACGGGACGTAGACGTCCGGCAGGAAGTTCATCTCGATCTTGATCGTGCCGTCGCCGGAGCAGTTCTCGCACCGGCCGCCCTTCACGTTGAAGGAGAAGCGGCCCGGCAGATAGCCGCGCACCTTCGCCTCCATCGTCTCCGCGAAGAGCTTGCGGACGTGGTCGAAGACACCGGTGTAGGTGGCCGGGTTGGACCGGGGGGTCCGGCCGATGGGCGACTGGTCCACGTGCACGACCTTGTCGACGAGGTCGTCGCCGTCCACCCGCGTGTGCCGTCCCGGCACCGACCGCGCGCCATTGAGCTCGCGGGCGAGGTGCGTGTACAGGATGTCGTTGACCAGCGTCGACTTGCCGGAGCCCGATACGCCCGTCACCGCCGTGAGCACGCCCAGCGGGAAGGACACGTCGATGTCCCGCAGGTTGTTCTCCTTGGCGCCGTGGACCGTGAGCCTGCGCGAGGGGTCCACAGGACGGCGTACGTCCGGGAGCGGGATGGACCGCTTGCCTGACAGGTACTGGCCGGTGATCGACTCGGGGTTCTTCAGCAGATCCTTCAGCGAGCCGCTGTGCACGACCTTGCCGCCGTGCTCACCGGCGCCGGGGCCGATGTCCACGACCCAGTCGGCCACCTTGATGGTGTCCTCGTCGTGCTCGACGACGATCAGGGTGTTGCCCATGTCCCGCAGCCGGACGAGGGTCTCGATCAGCCGGTGGTTGTCCCGCTGGTGCAGGCCGATGGAGGGCTCGTCCAGGACGTAGAGCACGCCCACCAGGCCGGAACCGATCTGCGTGGCGAGGCGGATGCGCTGGGCCTCGCCGCCCGAGAGGGTGCCGGCGGCGCGGTTGAGCGAGAGGTAGTCCAGGCCGACGTCGACGAGGAAGCGGAGCCGCTCGTTGACCTCCTTGAGGACCCGCTCGGCGATCTTCTTGTCGCGGGCGTCGAGCTTGAGGCGCCCGAGGAAGTCCGCGCACTCGCTGATCGACATCGCCGCGACGTCCGCGATCGAGCGGTCCATGACCGTCACCGCGAGCACGATCGGCTTGAGCCGGGTGCCCTGGCAGGTGGGGCACGGCACCTCGCGCATGTAGCCCTCGAAGCGCTCACGGCTGGCGTCGCTCTCGGACTCCGAGTGGCGCCGCTTCACGAACGGCACGGCGCCCTCGAAGGCCGTGGTGTAGGCCCGCTCGCGCCCGTACCGGTTGCGGTAGCGGACCTCGATCTGCGTCTTGTGGCCGTACAGCAGGGCCTTCTTCGCCCGCAGCGGCAGCCCGGCCCACGCGATGTCGGTGCGGAAGCCCAGCTCCTCGGCGAGCGCGCCGACCAGCCGCTGGAAGTAGTCCTTGGTGTGGCCGAGCGACCACGGCGAGACCGCGCCCTCGTCCAGGGACTTGTCCTCGTCCGGGACGATCAGCTCCGGGTCCACCTCCATGCGCGTACCGATGCCGGTGCACTCGGGGCAGGCGCCGAAGGGGGAGTTGAAGGAGAAGGAGCGCGGCTCCAGCTCCTCGAAGGAGAGGTCGTCGTACGGGCAGTAGAGGTGCTCGGAGTACATCCGCTCACGCTCGGGGTCGTCCTCCGCGAGGTCGACGAAGTCCAGGATCACCATGCCGCCCGACAGCCCGAGGGCGGTCTCCACGGAGTCCGTCAGCCGGCGCTTGGCGCTGTCCTTGACGGTGAGGCGGTCGATGACCACCTCGATGGTGTGCTTCTCCTGCTTCTTCAGCGTGGGCGGTTCGGAGAGCTGGATCGTCTCCCCGTCCACCCGGGCCCGGCTGTAGCCCTTGGTCTGGAGGTCGGCGAAGAGGTCGACGAATTCGCCCTTGCGCTCGCGCACCAGCGGCGAGAGCACCTGGAACCGGCTGCCCTCGGGCAGCGCGAGCACCTTGTCGACGATCGCCTGCGGCGACTGCCGCGAGATCGGCCGGCTGCACTCGGGGCAGTGGGGCTTGCCGATGCGCGCGAAGAGCAGGCGGAGGTAGTCGTAGACCTCGGTGATGGTGCCGACGGTGGAGCGCGGATTGCGCGAGGTGGACTTCTGGTCGATGGAGACGGCCGGGGAGAGGCCCTCGATGAAGTCGACGTCGGGCTTGTCCATCTGCCCGAGGAACTGGCGGGCGTACGAGGACAGCGACTCGACGTAGCGGCGCTGGCCCTCGGCGAAGATCGTGTCGAAGGCCAGGGAGGACTTGCCCGACCCGGAGAGTCCGGTGAAGACGATGAGCGAGTCACGCGGCAGATCAAGAGAGACGTTCTTGAGGTTGTGCTCGCGAGCGCCACGAACGATGAGACGGTCGGTCACGCCGGTCCGCACCTTTCTTGAGAGAGCGGGGGCACTGGCCCCCGTCCCAAGGGTATTGGGGGGCGCCTCTGCGGTGGAGTGGGAGACTGGACTCCGAGCGTATAGCACGTGCATTCGATTTTCGGCACTCCGCAGCCCTCTTCACCCGATCGTGTGGCGAGGGCCCCTCAACCACTAGGCTCGGCCGCATGATTGATCATGCGCACGACCTGCGTTCCGTACGTGAGGCCACCGATCTGCTGCTGACCGCGGTCGCGAAGCTGGACAACGCTTCCCTGGCCGAAGAGTCACGTCTCCCCGGCTGGAGCCGAGGGCACGTCCTGGCCCACCTCGCCCGGAACGCGGACGCCCTGGTCGAGGTCTTCGAGGGTCGCCCGATGTACGAGAGCGCCACCTCCCGGGAGTCCGACATCGAGCGGGATGCGGGCCGTCCCCTGCTGGAACAGCTCGAGGACGTCCGGAATTCCGCGGACCGCTGGCAGGCCGTCGCCGACCGCCCGCAGGACTGGACCCGCACCGTGGAACTGCGCAACGGGGTCACCGACACCGCGGCCCGGGTCCCCTTCCGGCGCCTGATCGAGGTCGAGCTGCACCACGTCGACCTGAACATCGGCTACGAGCTGTCCGACCTGCCCGAGGAGTTCACCCGCCGGGAGATCGAGTTCCTGGCCGAGCGCTGGTCGGGACGCCCGGAGGTGCCGCCCACCGCCCTGTCCGCCACCGACGGACGCCAGTGGCGGACCGGCTCCGCCGGAGACCCGGCCGTCACCGTCACCGGCACCGCCGCCGCGCTCCTGGGCTGGCTGGCCGGCCGCGGGGACAAGGGAGCGTCCCTGACCACCGAGGGCGGCCCCCTGCCGGCCCTCCCTCCGCTCTAGGATCGGTCCATGACGTACAGCGGAGCAGTCAAGGTCGGCGGTCCGGCCGACGTGCACGAACTCTCGGACCTGATGATTTCCAAAGTCGCGGTGGGCCCGATGAACAACAACGCCTACCTGCTGCGCTGCCGGGCCACCGACGAGCAGCTGCTGATCGACGCGGCCGCCGAGCCGGAGACCCTGCTGAGCCTGATCGGCGACGGAGGCATCGCCTCCGTGGTCACCACCCACCGGCACGGCGACCACTGGGGGGCGCTGGCGGACGTGGTCGCGGCGACCGGCGCGCGGACGTACGCGGGCGCCCACGACGCGGAGGGCATCCCGGTCACCACCGACGTGCTCGTGGCGGACGGGGACACGATCACGGTCGGACGGGTCACGCTGACCGCCCGCCACCTGGTCGGCCACACCCCCGGCTCGATCGCGCTGGTCTACGACGACCCGCACGGCCACGCGCACGTGTTCACCGGCGACTGCCTCTTCCCGGGCGGCGTCGGCAACACCTCGGGCGACCAGAAGGCCTTCACGAGCCTGCTCGACGACGTGGAGAGCAAGCTGTTCGGCGAGCTGTCGGACGAGACCTGGGTCTACCCCGGCCACGGCAACGACACCACGCTCGGCGCCGAGCGCCCCCACCTGGCCGAATGGCGCGAGCGCGGCTGGTGACGGGCGCCGAAGGGAACGCCGGCCCGTCAACCTCACGCCGGACCGCACTCCCTTCCGGTCATTGATGGCCGAACGCATGTCCTGAGGGGGCGGGGCAGGGTAATTGCTGCACCATGCAACAGGACCACCCCTCCCCCGCCCCCCTCCCCCGGGCCAAGGCCGTCCCGGCCGCCGCCGCCCCGGACCCCTCCTCCCCCTCGATGCTCCGGCTCGCCTCGGCCTCCCTCGTCGGCACCGCCATCGAGTTCTACGACTTCTTCGTCTACGGCACCGCCGCCGCCCTGGTGCTCGGCCCGCTCTTCTTCCCCTCCTTCTCCCCGCTCGCCGGCACCCTCGCCGCCTTCGGCACCTTCGGCGTCGGCTTCCTCGCCCGGCCCCTCGGCTCCGCCCTCTTCGGCCACATCGGCGACCGGTACGGCCGCCGCCCGGTGCTCCTCGCCTCCCTGCTGCTCACCGGCCTCGCCACGGTGGCGGTGGGCTGCGTGCCCTCGTACGCCTCCATCGGGATGGCCGCCCCCGTCCTGCTGGTCCTGCTGCGCTTCCTCCAGGGCCTCGGCCTCGGCGGGGAGTGGGGCGGCGCGGTGCTGCTGACCTCGGAGCACGCCCCCGAGGGGCGGCGCGGACTGTGGTCGAGCTTCCCTCAGATGGGTCCGGCGGTGGGCTTCCTGCTGGCCAACGGTCTGATGCTGGCCCTGTCGAGCACGCTGTCCGACGGGCAGTTCGCCGCCTGGGGCTGGCGGGTGCCGTTCTGGGTGGCGGGGCTGCTGGCCCTGACCGGGCTGTGGCTGCGCCGCTCGGTGGAGGAGACCCCGCAGTTCCGCGCACTGGCCGAGACCGGTCACCGGGCCGAAGCCCCGCTCGCCGAGGTCCTACGAGGCCACTGGCGCCTGCTCCTGCTGACCGGCGGGGCACTGGCCGTGGGCTACGCCGTCTTCTACGCGGTCACCACCTGGTCCCTCGCGTACGCCACCGAGCACCTCGGCGTGCACCGCTCCGTGATGCTGGCCTGCATCATGGTGGCCGTCGCGCTCAAGGGTGCGGCCACCCCGGTGATCGCGGTGCTCGGCGACCGCCACGGCCGGCGCCCGCTGTGCCTGGCGGGCTGCGCGGCCTCCGCGCTGTGGATGTTCCCGTTCGTGGCGCTGCTGCGCACCGCGGACCCGCTGCTGATGACGGTGGGCCTGTTCGGCGCCCTGCTCGGCATGGTGACGATGTTCGCGGTGGTGGGCGCGTACCTGCCCGAGCTGTACGCCCCGCGGATCCGCTGCACGGGCGCGGCCGTCGGCTACAACCTCGGCGGTGTGCTGGGCGGTGCGCTGACCCCGATCGTCGCGACGGCCCTGGCGGACGGCTCGGGGCCGCCGTGGGCCGTCGCCGTGTACCTGACGGCGATCGCCCTGGTCTCGCTGGCCTGCTTCGCGCTGCTGCCGGAGACCAACCCGGTGGTGGTCCGGCAGCGGACGGTCGGGGACGCCGGCGCGGAGGCCGGGAAGGGGGCGGCCGAGGCGGCCGCCCCCGTGTAGCGCGGGGCCCGGGTCAGTCCTTCTGGGGCACGGTCGGCTTGTGTCCCGGGTACACGTGGCCGGGGGTCACGATGCTGGTGACGGCCTCCCCGAAGAGCGTGCTGGGCTCCTGGCCCTTGTAGAGGTCGTCGGTGTTCAACACGATGACCATGGTGGCCTGCTCCTCCGGCAGGTAGACGGTCAGCGTCTCGTATCCGGGCAGCGACCCGTTGTGGCCGATCCAGCCCTGGACGTTGAAGATGCCGAGCCCGTAACCCGCCCCGGGGATGATGCCGATCGGCTGGGTCTTCAGCCGCTCGGCCTGGGTCGCGGGAGTCAGGAGGGTGCCGGTGGCGAGGGTCTTCGCCCAGCTGCGCAGGTCCTCCAGGTCGGAGACCATCGCTCCGGCGGCCCAGGCCCAGGACGGGTCCCAGTCGGTCGCGTCCACGATCTTCCCGCCGGGCAGGTCGTTGGTGTAGCCGTGTGCGTGCGGCTCGGGGAACTCCTTGCCGACGGGGAAGAGCGTGCGGTCGCTCAGCCCGGCGGGCTTCACCACGTCCTGATCGATGACCTCCTGGATCGGCCGGCCGGTGATCTTCTCGACCAGCAGGCCGAGCAGGATCAGGTTGGTGTTGGAGTACTCGAACTTCGCGCCCGGCTCGAAGTTCACCGGGTGCTTGAAGGAGATGTCGAGCAGCTGCTGCGGCGTGAAGGTGGAGGTGCCGCTGAGCTCCTTGTCGAAGCCCGCGTCCTCGCTGTAGTTGAAGAGCCCGCTGCGCATGCCCGCGAGTTCACGCAGGGTGATGCGGTCCCCGTTGGGGACGCCGCTGATGTACTTGCCGATCGGGTCGTCCAGGGCGAGCTTGCCCTGGTCCACGAGCTGGAGGAGGGCGGTGACCGTGAACGTCTTGGTCTCGCTGCCGATCCGTACCCCGAGATCGGGCTTCATCGGTGCGCCGGTCGCCTTGTCGGCCACGCCGAAGGACTTCACGTAGCTGCCCTTGCCGGGGGCCCACAGCCCCACGGTCACGCCCGGCACCTTCGCCAGGTCCATCACCTCGCGCACGGCCGTGTCCAGTCGGGCCGCGACGGCCGGCGTGAGCTGGGGGAATTCGCCGTCCGGCGACGGAGCGGCGGTCACGGACCGCGCCGGGGCGGTGGCCCCGTACGCGGTGCCCGCGACCGCCGGGACCAAGAGGGCGCCTGCGGCCGAGACGGCCACGCAGGCCCTGCGCATGCGCATACGGGTCGGCCTCATCGCAGGGCCTCCTGTCGTACGACGGCCAGGGCAAGCAACATCCTCAGCCTAGGCGTGTGCCACCCCGGTCGCGCGGCGACCGGGGTGGCACAGGATCAGACCGGGGTGTCCCGGGATCAGGCGTCGATGCGCTCCGGGCCGGAGGCGGCCTCGGCGGCCTCGGCCTCGGCCTGCTTCTTCGAGGCGATCAGGCTGGTGATCGTGGTGATCACCAGGACACCGCAGATGACGCCCAGGGAGACCGGGATGGAGATCTGCGGGACGTGCAGGCCCGACTCGTGCAGGGCGTGCAGCACGAGCTTGACGCCGATGAAGCCGAGGATGACGGAGAGGCCGTAGCTGAGGTGGACCAGCTTCTTGAGCAGGCCGCCGATGAGGAAGTACAGCTGGCGCAGACCCATCAGCGCGAAGGCGTTGGCCGTGAAGACGATGTACGGGTCCTGGGTGAGGCCGAAGATCGCGGGGATCGAGTCCAGGGCGAACAGCACGTCGGTGGTGCCGATGGCGAGCATGACGACCATCAGCGGGGTCAGGACGCGCTTGCCGTTGTTCTGGATGAAGAGCTTGGTGCCGTGGTAGCGGTCGGCGACGCCGAACTTCTTCTCGATGGACTTCAGGAGGCGGTTCTCCTCGAACTCCTCGTCGTCCTCGTCCTTGCGGGCTTCCTGGATCAGCTTCCACGCGGTGTAGATGAGGAACGCGCCGAAGATGTAGAAGACCCAGGAGAAGTTGGTGATGATCGCCGCGCCGGCGGCGATGAAGATGGCGCGCAGGACCAGGGCGATCAGTACGCCGATCAGCAGGACGCGCTGCTGGAGCTGTGAGGGCACCGCGAACTTCGCCATGATCAGGACGAAGACGAAGAGGTTGTCCACGCTCAGGGACTTCTCGGTGATGAATCCGGCGAAGAACTCCTGCGAGGCCTGGCCGTTTCCGAACACCAGCAGGCCGAGGCCGAAGAGCACCGCGAGGACGATCCAGACGACCGTCCAGATGCCCGCTTCCTTCATGGATACGTCGTGCGGCTTGCGGCCGATGAAGAAATCGGCGCCGATGAGGATGCTCAGACCGAGAATGGTCAGCACCCAGAGGAGCAACGAAACGTCCACTATTAACACGCCTCCGGCAGATGGCTCAGAACTTTGTCAGCGTCATCGCTGCCGGAGGTCTCTTCCACCCGGACGGCCAGGAGGCCACGGGCCGGCGCCCCGGGACCGATTGCAGTCCGTATTGACGGGCACGCCGTAGCAGGAAAGCAGGAATACTCCCCTCCGCGCTCACCAGGGTACCCGCCGTGGGCACGAAAGGTAAAGGGAACCCCAAGAACTGGTCAGTAGCCGGTCATCCGGGGTGTGCGGCGGACCGCCCGGCCGCCGCTACCGAGCGCCTCCCCGGGCCGCCGCGACCCGCTCCAGCGCCTGGTCGAGGACCCGGCTGCCCTGCGGGGGCAGGTCCGGCTCGAAGATCCACGCGTGGTGGACCCAGGGGTCGGCGAGGTGGTTGTCCGGTACGGGCGACAGCCGCATGAGCGAGCGCCACAGCGGGTCCAGCAGCGGCCCGTACGCCGAGGCCTCGTCACGGTCCGCGACCATCAGGAGGTGCACGCCGACCGCCGGACCCTCGTCGGCCAGGTAGCGCAAACGGGTGACGGCCCGGTCGTCGAAGCCGTGCGGGAAGTCGTGCACGATCAGCAGCTGGTCGGAGGTGTCCACATCGGGCGGCAGGTCCTCGGGAGCCCCGGCCCGCACCGCCATCTGGACGAGGTCCACCCGGCGGGTCAGCCGCTCCAGGGTCTCGGTGACCCCGGCGGCGCCCGCGGCGGGCGGCCCTGCCAGCACTCCGGCGCGCACCAGCGGGGCCAGCGAGGCGGCTCCGGCGCCGGCCGCGTCGATGACGTGGACGGCGAACCGGTCGGCGGGGTGGGCGGCCAGCATCCGCGCCGCGTGCGCGACGGCCATGTCCATGGCGGCCCGGCGCAGCCGGTCGGTGTCCATCGCCATGGCCGCCTCGGAGCCGGTGCGGCCGTTGTCGATCCACAGGCCGCGCTCCAGCGGGACCCGAACCAGCATGGGGATGCGCAGGTCGGGCCGCTCGGGCAGGTGGAGGTCGCCCAGGCGCAGGGCCAGGGGGGCCTCGGCGGGCACGGCGTGCGCCTGCCAGACCGGGTTGTCCCAGCGCGCGTACGCGGCGGGCAGCGCGGGCTCGACCACCTCGGACTCGGAGGTGAGCTGGACCAGGTCCCGGTCGAGGACCTCCTGCGCCCGCGCGACCAGTTCCTCGCGGCGGGCCCGGGCGGTGTCCCGGGCGGCGTTTCCGGAGCCGCCGAGCCGGTGCCGGGGGTCGGACAGCGCCTCGTCGAGCTCGCGGTCCATCCGGGAGTCGGCGAATTCGACGGCGCCGCGGTAGGCGGCGACGGCGCGGGCCAGATCCTCGAACATGCCCCAGACCTGGTTGTAGAGCCGCTCCTCCATGGACCAGCCGCTCGCGTCCCCGGCGACGGGACGGGGCGCCTCGCCCGGCCGGGCCGGCGCGGCCGGGCGAGGCCCGGGCTCCGGCGACTCGGTGCTGGTGCGGCGGCGCGGGTGGGCGTAGCTGATGGTGGGCGGGCCGCCCGCGGTGTCCGCGACCGGCTCCGGGGGCATCGGCGGGGGCGTGGGGGCGGCGGGAGCGTCCTGCGGAGCCGGAGCCGGAGCCGGGGACGGGGTCTGGGCCGGCGTCTGGGCCGTGGCCGGGGCCCGGAGCCCGCGCGGGACGGTCGGGGCCGGCCCGCCGGGCATGACGGCGAGGGTGATGTCTCCGGCCGGCGCCGTGCCCAGGGCGGCTGCGGCCAGTTCGACCGCGGCCGGGGCGGGCAGCCCGGCGTCGGTCAGGAGCGCGCCGAGGCCGGCGGCGTACCCCTGGCCGACGGCGCGCACCTTCCAGGCGCCCTGGCGCCGGTACAGCTCCAGGGCCACGACCGCGGTCTCCGACTCCAGTCCGGTCAGCGTGTACCCGGCGAGCTCCGCGCCCTCCGGGTCGGCCACGGACACGTAGGAGGCGGGGACCGCGCCGAAGTGCCCCGGTCCGCCGGGCGGCAGGACCAAGACGAGGCCGACCCGGTGGACGGCCGGTGCGACCGCGTCGAGGTCGACCGCTATGCGGTGCTGCCCTGAGGCCTCCCCGGGCACTTCCAGCCCGGGGAGGGTGCGGGCGCCCGGGTGGGCGACCGCACCGGGGCCGGCGAGCCGGCCCGTGTCGTCGCCGAGCTGGGCCAGGGCGAGCACGGGTGTGCCCGCCGAGACCCTGATCTCCACTCGGCTCCGGGACAGGGGGTGGTTCTGCCCCCGGACCAGTTCGGCCGTCATCGTGCAGCCCCTCCCCCGTACCCGTTCTTCCGCCGGGCCCTCGATCGTGCCCGGTCCTGCTGTGCCGTGCTGTTCTACTGGCCGTGCTGTTCTGCCGGCTGTGCTGTTCTACCGGCTGTGCTGTTGCGCTGCTCCACTCGGCTGGGCCGAGCTGCCGGTCCTGCTTACAGGTGCGGCAGGATCGACGGCATCAGGTCCTGGAAGGTGCGGCCGTTGGCCGGGTTTCCGAGGGCCGTCATCTGCCAGCCGGCGCCGACGCGCGACACCTTCGCCATGATCTGAGCGGTGTACTGGCCGCCACCGTCCAGCGTGTAGCGGGCCAGCTCCTGGCCGTTGGTCTCGTCCACGATGCGGCAGAAGGCGTTCTCCACCTCCTGGAACGTCTGACCGGTGAAGGAGTTCACCGTGAAGACGATCTGGTCGATGTGCACCGGCACGCGCTGCAGGTCGACGAGGATCGACTCGTCGTCCCCGCCCTGGCCGACGCCGCCGACGAGGTTGTCACCGGTGTGCTTGACCGAGCCGTCGTCGCTCTGCAGGTGCCGGAAGAAGACGACGTCCACGGGCTGCTTGTCGGCGAAGAGCACCGCCGAGGCGTCGAGGTCGATCTCCCGGGTCCGCGAGCCGAACAGCCCCCGGCGCTTGGCCGCCTGCCAACCGAGGCCCATCCGGACCGCGGTCAGCGTGCCTCCGTCCGCCTTCTGCAGATTGATGGCCTGACCCTTGGTCATGTTGACCGTCACGCGCTGTCCCCTCTCCATAGCCCTCCCCCGATGGGGGTGCGCAGCGTGTACCTGCGGCTGGTGCCAACCCTACTGACCGCCTCCGGCTCAGGCGAGGCCCGCTTCCTTCATCTGTCGGAGCTCCTTCTTCAGCTCGCCGACCTCGTCCCGGATCCGGGCCGCGACCTCGAACTGCAGCTCGGCGGCCGCGCCCCGCATCCGTTCGGTCATCTGCTCGATGAGCGCGGCCAGTTCGGCGGCGGGACGGTCGGTCGCCGCCACGGGACCCTTCGCCCCCTTGGCGCCCTTGGCCCCGGCCTTGCCGCCCGACGCGGCCTGCGATGCCTTGCCGCCCAGCGCCGGGACGGGCACCTTGAGAGCCTTGCCGTCCTTCGTCTGCCGGTAGCCGGTGCCGAGGAGCTCCTCGGTGTCGAGCTCCTCGCGGGCGATCGTGGCCACGATGTCGTTGATCTTCTTGCGCAGCGGCTGCGGGTCGATCCCGTGGGCCGTGTTGTAGGCGACCTGCTTCTCGCGGCGCCGGTTCGTCTCGTCGATCGCCTGGGCCATCGCCGGGGTGATGCTGTCCGCGTACATGTGGACCTCGCCGGAGACGTTGCGCGCCGCGCGGCCGATGGTCTGGATCAGCGAGGTCCCCGACCGCAGGAAGCCCTGCTTGTCGGCGTCGAGGATGGCCACCAGCGACACCTCGGGCAGGTCGAGGCCCTCGCGGAGCAGGTTGATGCCGACCAGGACGTCGTATTCGCCGGCCCGCAGCTCGCGCAGCAGCTCGATGCGGCGCAGGGTGTCCACGTCGCTGTGCAGGTAGCGGACCTGGATGCCGAGCTCCAGGAAGTAGTCGGTGAGGTCCTCGGCCATCTTCTTGGTGAGGGTGGTGACCAGGACCCGCTCGTCCTTCTCCACCCGCCGGCGGATCTCGTGCACCAGGTCGTCGATCTGGCCCTCGGTGGGCTTGACCACGACCTCCGGGTCGATGAGACCGGTCGGGCGGATGATCTGCTCGACGAAGCCGTCGCCGCGCGAGAGCTCGTACTTCCCCGGGGTGGCCGACAGGTAGACGGTCTGGCCGATCCGCTCCTGGAACTCCTCCCACTTCAGCGGCCGGTTGTCGAGGGCCGACGGGAGCCGGAAGCCGTGGTCGACGAGGGTCCGCTTGCGGGAGGCATCGCCCTCGTACATCGCGCCGATCTGGGGCACGGTGACGTGCGACTCGTCGATGACGAGGAGGAAGTCCTCGGGGAAGTAGTCGATGAGGGTGTTCGGGGCGGAGCCGCGCTCCCGGTCGTCCATGTGCAGCGAGTAGTTCTCGATGCCGGAGCAGGAGCCGATCTGGCGCATCATCTCCAGGTCGTAGGTGGTGCGCATGCGCAGGCGCTGCGCCTCCAGCATCTTGCCCTGCTTCTCCAGCTCGGCGAGGCGCTCGGCGAGCTCGGCCTCGATGCCGCGGACCGCCTTCTCCATGCGCTCGGGGCCGGCGACGTAGTGGCTGGCGGGGAAGACGTAGAGCTCGCGGTCCTCGCTGATCACCTCGCCGGTCAGCGGGTGCAGGGTGGACAGGGCCTCGATCTCGTCGCCGAACATCTCGATGCGGACGGCCAGTTCCTCGTAGACCGGGAAGATCTCGATGGTGTCGCCGCGCACCCGGAAGGTGCCCCGGGTGAAGGCCACGTCGTTGCGGGTGTACTGGATGTCGACGAAGCGACGCAGGAGCTGGTCCCGGTCCATCTCCTCGCCGACCTTGAGGGGGACCATCCGGTCCACGTACTCCTGCGGGGTGCCGAGGCCGTAGATGCAGGACACGGAGGCGACGACGATGACGTCGCGCCGGGTGAGGAGGGAGTTCGTCGCGGAGTGGCGCAGCCGCTCCACCTCCTCGTTGATCGAGGAGTCCTTCTCGATGTAGGTGTCCGACTGCGGTACGTACGCCTCGGGCTGGTAGTAGTCGTAGTACGAGACGAAGTACTCGACCGCGTTGTTCGGCAGGAGCTCGCGGAACTCGTTCGCCAGCTGGGCGGCGAGCGTCTTGTTCGGCGCCATCACCAGGGTGGGCCGCTGGAGCTTCTCGATCATCCAGGCGGTCGTCGCCGACTTGCCGGTTCCGGTCGCGCCGAGCAGCACGACATCCTTCTCACCTGCACGGATGCGCTTCTCCAGCTCGGCGATGGCCGCCGGCTGGTCGCCGCTGGGCGTGTAGGAGCTGACGACCTCGAAAGGCGCCACCGTGCGTTCGATCTTCGATACGGGCCGCATGGGTCAACCGTACGACCACCCACTGACACTCGAGGCCCGCCCGCCCCGGTCGGAGCCGTGCGGGCCTGGTCCGTTTGTCGTAGTTCGGTGGCGGCCCGGTGATCGCCAACCCCATGATCGCCGTACGCGGCTCTCCCTGAAAGTGCGTCGGAAACGCACCGCCGCCAGTGCATCGCCGCAACGAATGCCGCTCCGCGCCCGTTTGACGGCAGGAGCAGGGCTCATGACCCGAGGAGAACGCGCATGTACGTCCGATCCGCCGCCGCGGCCACCGCCGCCTTCCTGGGACTCACGCTGGCCATGTGCGGCGCGGGCTCAGCCTCGGCCGCACCCGGTCCGGACTGGCTGTCCAACCCGATCGTGTACGCCCACCGGGGGGCTTCGGCGTACGCCCCGGAGAACACCCTGGAGGCGATCGACCTCGCCATGGAGATGGGCTTCGACTGGGTGGAGAACGACGTCCAGCGCACCAAGGACGGGGAGCTCGTGGTCATCCACGACGACACCCTGGCCCGGACGACCGACGTCGAGCAGGTGTTCCCCGATCGCAAGCCCTGGCGGGTGAAGGACTTCACCGCGGAGGAGATCGCCCGGCTGGACGCGGGCAGCTGGTTCGGGCAGGAGTTCGCGGGCGCCCGCGTACCGACCCTGCGGACGTACATGAACCGGGTCCAGCGCAACCAGCAGCGGCTGCTCCTGGAGATCAAGAAGCCGGAGCTCTACCCGGGGATCGAGCGGCAGACCCTGGACGTGCTGGGCGAGACCGGCTGGCTCGAGGAGAACCGCGTGGCCCGCCGGCTGGTGGTCCAGAGCTTCAGCGCCGCCTCGGTCCGCACCGTGCACGAGCTGCGCCCCGACCTGATCACGGCCTTCCTCGGCACCCCGGCCCTCGCCGACCTGCCGCGGTACGCGGAGTTCACCGACCGGATCAACCCCTGGCACACCACCATCAACAGCGACTGGGTCGCCGCGGTGCACGGGCTGCTCGGCGCCCACGGCAAGGCGCTGGAAGTGGACACCTGGATCGTGGACGACGCCGCGACCGCCCGGAAGGTCCAGGACATGGGCGTGGACGGGATCATCACCGACAATCCCGACGTCGTACGGGAAGCTGTCGGCGGCTACTGACGCGGCTGACGCGGCTGACCTGTGCGGCGGTGCCCGCGGTTTCCTCGCTGTCGGCGCAGTCCTCGCTGTCACCGCCGGCACCGCCGGCACCGCTGTCAGTGGGGCGCCGTACCGTGAAGGGGTGGACACTTCCGGGCCCCGCGGGCCGCACCTCGAATGGACCGTCGTCGACAGCGACATCGGGCCACTGCTCCTCGCCGCCACCCCCGAGGGCCTGGTCAAGGTCGAGTTCCATGCCGGACCGGGCCGGGCCGAGAAGCTGATCGGCGCCCTGATCTCCCGCCTCGGCGCCGACGCCCGGCGCCCGCCGCCGGGCGAGGAGGTTCTGCTGGCCGAGCCGATACGCCAGCTGAAGGCCTACTTCGCCGGTACGCTGCGCCGCTTCGAGCTGCCGCTGGACTGGCGGCTCAGCTCCGGCTTCAACCGGCAGGTCCTGCTGGAGCTGGACCGCACCGTGCCCTACGGAGCGGTCGTCGGGTACGGCGAGCTGGCCGCACGGGCCGGGGCCCCGGGCGCGGCCCAGGCCGTCGGCAACGCCATGGGCTCGAACCCGCTGCCCCTGGTGGTGGCCTGCCACCGGGTCGTGGAGAACGACGGGGGCATCGGCGGCTTCGGCGGCGGCGTGGAGACCAAGCGCCACCTCCTGGCCTTGGAGGGGGTACTCCCCCAGCCGCTGTTCTGAGGCGGCCGGCCGTGCTCCCGGTGCTCCCCGTACTTCCGGAAACCCTGTTCCGCCCGCTTGGCGAGGGGTGCGAAACTGCGGCGGTGACCACACCTTGCGCCGCGCCCGCAGCCCCTCCGCGTCCGTGTCGGAGGTGGACCGCGTGAGCACCGCGCCCGGCACCGCCCGGCCCGCCGTCTCGGTCACCGCCGCCGACCTGCCCCGGCTGCGGCGCCGCACCTCCGGGGTACTGATCTCAGGCCAGGTGCTGGGCGGGATCGGCGTGCCCATCAGCATCGCCCTGGCCCCGGTCCTGGCCACCGAGGTCAGCGGCACGGAATCGCTCTCCGGCTTCGCCTCGACCGCCTCGGTGATCGGCACCGCGGCCGTCTCCCTGCCGCTCGCCGCGCTGATGACCGCGCGCGGCCGCCGGCCCGGCCTGGTCCTGGCCTACGTGATCGGCGCGGCCGGGGCCGCCCTCGTCGTGCTCGCCGCCTCGATCAAGAGCTTCCCGCTGCTGATGCTCGGCATGGCCGCCTTCGGAGCGGCCTCCTCCGCCAACCTCCAGGCCCGCTTCGCCGCCGCCGACCTCGCCGAGCCCGACCACCGTGCACGGGCGATCTCCGTCGTCGTCTGGGCCTCCACCATCGGCGCCGTGCTCGGCCCCAACCTGTCCGCCCCGGCCAGCCGCAGCTTCGCCGGCACCTCCATACCCCCGATGGCGGGGCCCTTCATATGGGCCGGCGCCATCTTCCTGCTCACCGCCACGCTGATCGGCGTACTCCTGCGCCCGGACCCGCTGCTGACGGCCCGCGCGCTCGCCCCGGCCGAGGACCAGACCCGCGCCGGGCGGTCTCTGCGCGCCGGGTTCGCGGCCGTCAAGGCCTCCCCCCGGGCCCGGCTCGCGCTGCTCACCATCGCGGTGTCACACACCACCATGGTCTCGATCATGGTGATGACCCCGGTCGACCTCGGACACCACGGAGCCGGGCTCCAGCTCATCGGGCTGGTCATCAGCGGGCACATCGCCGGCATGTTCGCCTTCTCGCCGGTGATGGGCTGGCTCGCGGACCGGATCGGCCGGCTGTCCGTGATCGGGCTCGCCGCCGGACTGCTGTCCATCGCCGCGCTGCTCGCCGGCACGGCCGACGGGAACCACACCCAGAGCGGCGCCGGCCTTTTCCTGCTCGGCCTGGGCTGGTCCGCCGGCATGGTGTCCGGCTCGGCGCTGCTGACCGACTCGGTGCCGCAGCCCGTACGAGCCGCCGTACAGGGGCTGGGCGACCTCACCATGAACACCGCCGCCGGGGTCGGCGGCGCCGCCGCCGGGCTGGTCATGGCCCAGGCGGGCTACGGCTGGCTCAACGCGGCCGCAGCCGCCCTGCTGCTGCCGATGGCGGCGCTCGCCCTGTTCACCTCGCGCCGCCGTCCGGTGAAGGCCGCGGACACCGGGACCGGCACCGGTCAGTAGCTGATGTGGTAGGCCTTGCGGAGGGTCTCGTGGACGGTCCAGGTGGTCTTGTCGCCCTCGCGCAGGACGCATGCGGAGCCGGGGCCGACCTCCAGGGTCTCGCCGCCCTCCACCTCGACGGTGGCGCGTCCGCTGACCACCACGAACAGCTCGTTCGCCTCGGTGTCGGTGACCACGCCCGGGGTGATCTGCCAGATCCCGCGCACCTGCGAGCCGTCCGGCGCCTCCCACAGCACCTTGCCCGTCACGACGGGGTTCCCGGAGACGATCTGCGCGGGGTCCAGCTCGTCCACTTCCAGCTCGGAGTCGGGGAAGTCCGGGACGGAGACGGCGAAGGAGGCGGGTCCGGGGGCGGGGGCATCGCGGTGATCACTTGTGCTCATGGTCCGGGAGCCTAATCGGGGCACCCGGCGCGCCGGGGTGACCAGATCGTCCAGCGCGTGCCCGCCCCACCCGTCACCCTGTCGCCCCCTTGACGCGCCGCTCGCGCGGCTCGGCCCCTGGGGGCCTCCCCGGCTTCGCGCCGCTGCGCCGGACTCCGTCCGGGCGTGGGGCCTGTGGGAGGGTGCGGGTGGTGCGGCCCTGCGGGGCGGAGTCCCCTACCCGCCCTTCGCCCGTTCCCCGGGCTCTGCCCGGACCCGGTCCTCAAACGCCGGACGGGCTGGACATGCTGGCTGGCGCGGGCCAAAATCC